>JAUSIA010000307.1 GCA_030648225.1 Ignavibacteria bacterium
GATGCTAGACACGGTGCTTATGGAATTATCCCGGGTGAACTTGATGGTGCCGTGGTTACAGGCGATTTTCCTGTTTTTAAAATTAATGGAATAAATCCAAACTATTTTGATTTTGTTAGCAAATCAAATCATTTCCTGGAAGAATGTAAAAGAAATAGTCAGGGAACAACCAGAAGAGTAAGGCTCGATATGAACAAATTTTTATCTATTGCAATTCCTGTACCCTCCCCTGAAGAACAAAAAAAAGTTGTTTACTTAGTTGATAAAATCAATCAGATAAAACAAAAAAAATTAGAATCAATTAAAGAGTTAGATGCCTTATTGCCATCTGTAATCGATAAAGCATTCAAAGGGGAATTATAGTCTTTTTTATTACAAGGTTAACAAATCAAAAAAATGATCAATACAGATCAATATGTTCCAATTCTTAAATGTAAGGAAGGTGAGTTCCAAGCACTTAAGAGATTGGATTCTTCTATTAAGAGTTTTATTGTTCCTATTGTTGATTTAGTTCGTAATAAGCAAAAAAAGTTGGACCCTCATATTTTATCATCAATAGGATATATTCTAAAACACTGGAGTCCGGAAAGACTTTTATTTATTGATGGATATATGATTCAAGAGGATGGAGTTTTGCAAAATGGTATGCATCCTATAGAATATATATTTAATGAATTATTATCAAAAAGATTTAATGTTCTTCCCTCAATTAGTAACATAACTGGGTTAGATTATAATGCAGCTATAAAATCAGTTTGTCAAGAAGTTCAAAAAGGAGTTTGCATAAGAATTTTTCGAAGACCAACAAATCAAATTAATTTTGAAATAGATCGTTTATTAAATTACCTAGAACTTTCACCCATTGAAGTTGATTTAGTGATTGACCTAAGATCACTTGAAGATATAGGGAGTAATGAGTTGTCCCAATGGTGTTCCCAAGAACTTAATAATTTAAATTATTTAGCGGAATGGAGAAGCTTTGTTATATCAGGGGGAAGCTTTCCAGTTGATCTTACAGAATTGAAACAAGATCAAATTCATTTAATTGATAGAAAAGAGTGGATGAACTGGAAAAGATTAGTTGAAAGAAAAGAAGTTGAAAGAATTCCTGTTTATTCAGATTATGCAATTTCACATCCTTTGATGTCACCCTTTGAAGGAATTCCTAATGCAAGCGCTAGTATCCGATATACGCAAGAAAATGAATTTTATGTATACAGAGGAAAGGGAACAAGGCAATATTCTTTTGATCAATTTTACGATTTATCTGAATCATTAATCAATAGTGAAGAATATTATGGACAAGATCATTGTGATGGAGAAAAATTTATTCATATATGTGGAACTAAAAAAGAGAAACCTGGAAGTTTAACAACCTGGAGATGGGTAGGAACTGTCCATCATTTGACAGTTGTAACCAATCAACTTCGCCAGTTTTTTCGGGACTTTAATGCTTGACGCACTTCTGAGGTTATTTGATTAATATTTAAATGTTGTGTTATTATACTCCTGATCATTCTCTTTGATAAACTTTTCTTGGCTTGAATCTGAAACTTTTCTGCAATATTTAATAGTTCATCTTTCCACAAAATCTCAAGAATAGAATGACCTTCAATACAAGGATTATTTGCAGCTTCTTTAAGTTCTTTTACTCTAACCCTCCTTCCTTCTTTTTCAATTACTAATATTCCCCACCATTCAGGTATTATGTTTTCTACATCTTCAAGATGCTTGAGATTTACAGCTATTGTTACTTTTTCAAGAGACTTATTGTAATATCTTATTTGATTTGGTAATCGATAAAGGGTATCTTCATCACTTTTTATCTCATAGCCGTGAATAGAACCATTTATAGATGCAATGTCAATTCTAGTTAAACCAGAACATAAATCCAGTTCATCTACGATTATTGTATCTTTTATTTTTTTATTAATTTTATGCAGGTGAGTGTGAAGTACATCCCTAATTTCAACATCATTCATAATAAATACAATATTATTGTGAAACTAATAACTTCACTAAAATGCAATGATTCATTATATTATATATACAAATAAAAAAATTACCTCTCTAACCTAATGAGTAATGAATTCAATATCAACAAAATTTTTGAAGCCTTTAAGAAATATGGAATTGATAAGACGTTTATTAATGAGATTTTATTACCTGATTGGTGGACACCTGAAGTTACAAATACAAAAGCTGGTTATCTACAAACTATAAGTATTCTTGCAAAAAATTTGGGGATTCATATCGAAAATTTACTAACTGATCCAGAAAATATTTCTCTCAAGAAAACTCTGCCAATAAAATATAAAACAGCAAAAAATGTTCACATAGATTCAAAAAATATTTGGGTACAATCACTCTATATTAGAATATCTGAATTAATTGAAAAAACATTTTCGTTCCAATATAAAGAATTACCTGAAGATTCATTGGAAATTCGAAATGAAATTATTGAGAAGTATGGAAAAATAAATTTAGAAAATGTTCTTGAATTTTTATGGACGGCAGGTATTCCCGTTTTGTTTATTTCTGAGTTCCCAAGAGGTATTCATAAAATGGATGGTATGGTAATCAATTTTAAAGGAAGACCAATAATATTAGTATCACAAAATAGGAAACAGAGTGCTTGGGTATTATTTATAATATCTCACGAAATAGGACACATTATTAAAAAACACATATCTGAATCGGAACCTATTATATATGATACTGAATTTGAACAATTGGATGATGATGCTGAAGAAGTTGGAGCAAACCAGGAGGCATTAAGATTTTTAACTGGTCAAGATGATCCTAATTTTATAGATGGGACTTTCGATTCTAGTTACAGACTTGCAAACTTAGCTAGAAAAATAAGTTCTAGTGTCAATGTCGATGCTGGCACTATAGTACTAAACTATGCTTATGCAACAAAGAATTATTCTCTTGCCCAACAAGCCTTAAAAGTTTTGGATCCTAAGGCTGATGCTGTTAACCTTGTAAAATCTAAGATGAAAAATTACTTAAATTTTGATAGTCTATCAGAAGAGAATTTTGAATTCTTCACGAAAATTACTGCAATGGCGGATAACAGAATTGAGACTATTTCTTGATAATGATATAATTTTAAAATTATCCTCTATTGGTTTATTACCAGAAATAGAAAAAATTTTTAATACTACCCCAGATTTAATTTATATCCTACCCAATGCTATTAATTATATATCAAAAAGCAGCTCAGTAAAAAAGAATTATTCGCAAAAAGTTATTGATGATGCCATATCTGTTATAAAGAATTATAAAGCTATTCCAGATGAATTTATTGATCAAAATAGATTTATTAGATTGTCAAACATTGATAATATTGATTCAGGTGAGCAACTACTATTCTCTTTAACTCCTACGTCGACAGACTTTTTAATTTTAACTGGAGATAAAAAATCCTTAACTCAGCTTAACAATGATCCAAATATTTATGATATCAAAGATGAATTAACTCAAAAAATAGTCTGTTTAGAATTTCTTGTTTTGAAACTTTTGGACTTATCTACATTTCAAGATATTTCCCAGAAAATTATTGTATCAAATTACTGTAAAGACACTTTTATAAGAATTATTTTTAGGCAAAATAATTTAACTGCCGAAAATGCAAAGGAAGGACTGATGAGTTATTATAACGATTTAAAGTCTAACTCCGGTTCTTTATTGCTTGATTTATAATTTCAATGCTCATTTAAATAAAATAACTTACTTACTTTTTACTTACTCATATGACAATTGTAATAGTGAAAGTGAAATAATGAAAACAAAAATTAAAATCCTGTTAATATTATTTTTTATCACTTTACTCATTTATTTCGGCTGCTCTGAAGAGCCGCCAACTGCACCAAAGCATTTTGAAGAATTTGAAAAATGTTATGGTGAAAATCCGAACGGCACAAGTAAAAGAAAAGATTTAGGAGAAGAAGGAAGATTCAGAAAATTTAGTTTGAAGCAGATAAAGGAAAGAAATTATAAACTTGATATATCGTGGCTTAAAGATGAAACTCTTGAAGATGCTGATGATCTTCCTGATCCGCAGGTTTTAGCAAGCGAAGCAATCATAGAACTTGAGGCGGTTGTTGACAGCTTAAAAGATATTCTTGAACAAATTGAATTGAACGGTAATGGAAATCAGTAACTATATTCATTTACATTATTACTCCAACCATTGGCTGGAGTAATTATTAATTCTGCCGCCATTGATGGCAGAAATTTGAAAATTTAACTTAGAGATAGTAATGGCTAATCTGGATAAAACAGAATACAAAAATTTTTTTATTGAAATCAAAGAACGTATTCGTCAGGCTCAATACGATGCGCTTAAAGCTGTTAACAAACAGCTTATATCACTTTATTGGGATATTGGAAAAATGATTGTCGAAAAACAAGAAGCACAAGGTTGGGGCAAATCCATTGTTGAAAATCTGTCTTCTGATCTACAAAAAGAATTTCCCGGTATTAAAGGATTTTCAGCACGAAATGTATGGTATATGCGTAATTTTTACTTTATTTATTATAAGAATCCAAAACTGCAACCGCTGGTTGCAGAAATTGCCTGGGCTCATAATCTTGTAATTATGGAAAAATGCAAAGATGATATTGAAAGAGAATTCTATATAAAAATTACTAAAAAATTCGGCTGGTCAAAAAATGTTTTGATTCACCAGGTCGAAAATAAATCCTACCAAAAGTATCTGCTCAATCAAACTAATTTTGAAAAAACTCTTCCTGTTGAATACAAACACCAGGCAAAACTTGCGGTTAAAGATGAATATACTTTCGATTTTCTTGAACTCGGTGAGGAACACAGCGAACACCAGTTGGAAACTGCACTCATAAACAACATTCGGAAGTTCTTAGTCGAGATGGGCGGCAGCTTCACCTTTTTAGGTAATCAGTTCAAAATACAAGTTGGTAAACAGGAATATTTTATTGATCTTCTTCTCTTTCACCGGAAACTCCGGTGCCTGTTTGCTGTTGACTTAAAGATTGGCGAGTTCAAACCGGAGTATGCAGGTAAAATGCAATTCTATCTTTCTGTTCTTAACGACAAAGTTAAGCTTGAAGAAGAAAATCCTTCCATCGGTTTGATCCTTTGTAAAGAGAAAGACCGCTTAATTGTTGAGTATGCGCTTAAGGACAGCACACAACCGTTAGGTGTTGCTGCTTACAAGATTACAAATAAGCTCCCAAAAGAACTTAAGAAATATCTCCCTTCTCCAAGCCAGATTTCTGAAATTGTTGATAATATGGATTTGATATGAGTGAGCTTCCGAAAGGGTGGGTTTTAACTGAACTTGAAGCGGTTGTTGACAGCTTAAAAGATATTCTTGAACAGATTGAATTAAACGGGAATGGAACTTAATTATGAAATCTTTTGAATACGATTACTACTTAGACCAGCCGATTTCACAAAAAATCCTTATAGCAGTTCGTACACTTGGTGAATACAAAGGAAAAGAAACTCTCTTCAAAGATCAATTCCGGGAAGTATTAAAAACTTTACAGCAGGCGGCAATAATCCAAAGTACAGAATCCAGCAATCGTATTGAAGGAATCTTTGTTCCTGAAAAAAGAATTCGAATGATTGTTACACAAAACAGTAAACCGCAAAACAGACCGGAAGAAGAAGTCGCCGGATATAAAGACATACTAACTGAAATTCACACAAACGCTGTCAAATACAAACTTACACCTCAGTTAATACTTAAATGGATCAAACAGCTTTACCGGTACACTCCGGAAAAAGTGGATGGTTATAAAAAAGAGGACAATACAATTCTTGATATATTACCTAACGGAAAAACTGTAATTCGTTTTCGTCCACTCTCTGCAAAGGCAACACCTAAAGCAATTGAAAAATTGTGTGAGTCATTTAATAAAAGCATTGCACAAAATAAAGCTGAACCTCTTCTTGCCGTTGCTTCTTTTGTTTTAGATTTTGAATGTATTCATCCTTTCAAAGATGGAAACGGCAGGATTGGCAGACTTTTAACTTTACTTCTTCTTTATCACATAGGTTACGAAGTTGGCAGGTTCATTTCTTTGGAAAGAATTATTGAAGAGAGTAAAGAATCATATTATGATGCTCTCTTCAAAAGCTCTCAGAAATGGTACGAAGGGGAACACGATTTAATTCCGTGGTGGAGTTATTTTCTTTCAACGCTTATCGCCGCTTATAAAGAGTTTGAAATGCGTGTCGGTAAAATAACCACCCCAAAAGGAGCTAAGCGGGAAATGGTATTTGCAGCAATTGAAAAACTGCCCGATGAATTTTCTTTCTCAGATGTACAACGTGCCTGCCCGGGTATAAGCTTTGCAACTATTAAACGTTCACTGCAGGAATTAAAGAAGAAAAAAATAATTAAACCTTTAGGAAAAGGAAGAGATGCCAAATACAGTAAATAGGATCATGAACCTGTTAATAGGTTCACTTCACTGCTATGTGAGCCTATTTAAACTATGCTGGTGAGTTAGAAATATTGACCGGAATTAAACTCGCACCACCGGTGCGGGTATTTATGTTAAATACTGCAACCATAGGTTGCATAATTACTCCAACTAATGGTTGGAGAAATTTCTGCCGCTATTAGTGGCAGAATTGGAAAGGTTAGCTCAAAAGGTTGAAATGGTAAATTTGGATAAAGCTGAATACAAAAATTTTTTTATTGAAATCAAAGAGCGTATTCGTCAGGCTCAATATGATGCTCTTAAAACTGTAAACAAACAACTAATAGGACTTTATTGGGATATTGGAAAAATGATTGTTGAGAAACAAGAAGCACCTGGCTGGGGAAAGTCCATTGTTGAAAATCTATCTTCTGATTTACAAAAAGAATTTCCAGGTATTAAAGGATTTTCAGCACGAAATGTATGGTATATGCGTAATTTTTACTTTATCTATTATAAGAATCCAAAACTGCAACCGCTGGTTGCAGAAATTGCCTGGGCGCATAATCTTGTAATTATG
>JAUSIA010000173.1 GCA_030648225.1 Ignavibacteria bacterium
TCTAGCTGAATCAATTGCACTTTTAACATCTGCATAAGCAGTTAAAACAATTATTTTCGATTTAATACTCTGTTCAGTAAGTCCCCTGAGAACATCAAATCCATCTTTGCCGGGCATCTTAAGATCTAAAAGCAGCAAATCAACGGTGTTCCCTGAGAGATAATGAAAAGCATCATCTCCGCTATTAACATAATCAACGCTGTAGCCTACTTCCAGTAATTCATCTTTCAGTGCCATGCACAGGCTAATATCATCATCCACAATAAGTATTGATTCCATGTTTCCTTTTTATTTAACAATTTGCTGTTCATTCAGCTGGTAGAATTTAATCTTCTTCTTATGGTTATCAACTTCATTTTTAATTAAATTATCAGATGTAGAAATAGAAGAGAGTCTTTCCTTAAGTGTAGGAAGTATTTCAACTTCTAAAAGAATTACCAGTTCTTTTTTCCTTGTAATTTTCTGATCACTTCCAAAAATGTAACGGAGACCAAAGAACCACCAGGGAAGATCTTTAAGGAAAGGAATTCCTGTACGGACGGTACTTTCTTCATTTATAAAAAGACCACCAAGAATTGCTTCTTCGCCATTAAGCATTACAACCTGGGTTTCTGCATTTGTCTTTCTGATTTCAGTGGTTGTTTCACTCTGAACAAAAGAACTTCTCTCAACAAGTATATCAAGAAGCATATAATTAATATTGTCTTCATCATATACATATGGCGTAACTTCTATTATTGTACCGGTAGGGAAGAATTTCTCAATAACGTTTCCGGCAAAGTCTTTTTGCTTTACGGCGAAGTCAGAACCGACCTGTATTCTTCCTTTATTTCTGTCTCTGACAATAATATTAGGGCTGGCAATAATTTCTCCGACGTTTTCCTCTTCAAAGAATTTAAACATTGCAGTAGCTTCACCATAAAATTCTCCGAGACCAAAGTTTGAGGATGAATTTATTTTAAAGTCCGGAGGGTTTTGGGTTGATGTACCACCATCTAAATTTGGAGTCGGATCGCCTATTATTTCTCCGCCAAAATTAAATCCGTCTTTAGATAATAAAACTTTCCAATCAATACCTCTGTTCCTGGCTTCATTAACATCCATTTCAAAAAAGACTGCAGATATTTTTACATCTCTTGAATCAACAGAAGCATATGTTTCGGCTGTCCGGTCAAGAGATGGATCATCTTTTCTTTTTATAATAATTATATCTTCCTTTTCTTCAAAAGTAAGATTGTTATATTGGACCAGCACAATCAAAGCCTTATCATAAGCCATGTTGCTTATTTCTATTCCAATCGGCTGATCGGATTGAACTGTGGAAACAATTCTTCTCCCGGTAGTGCTTTCGCTTATTTTACTTAAAAGCTCTACTGCCTGATCGAATCTTACATTCGCAGAAAGAGAAACTAATTCATCAGGGCTTGTATAGCCTTTAAATTCTTTTTCCAGATACTTCTGCGGAAAAGCCTGCACCGCCAAAAGTAGAAGAACGAAAAGTGTATTAAGTGTTGTTTTCATTTTTACTCTCTCAATCATTTATTTAGTTATTTCTTTTTCAAGTTCAAGTTCAACTTTTTCTATGATTCCACCCTTATTAAGAATGAAGCTTACCTTATTTCTTTCATAATCTATCTTGGTTAAGTATCCCAGGTATACAGGTTCACCTTCCCAGACTAAGTAGGTGTTACCTTTACCGTCAGCAACGAAAGCACCTTCAGGAATAAGGGCAAGAAGTTTACCTCCCTGTACATCAAGAAGCTCATCAAAGTTAGGTGGTATTTCATTTCTAATAACCGGATAGAAAGCATCGTAGACAGGAGCTGTAGTAAGATCACTTTCAACTAATGAAGCAGTTACAAAACGATCTGTTGAAGAAAAATAAGTTCCTGCAGTCAAAGTAAATCCAACCATAAAGTTGGGGATACCTTCTTTATCATTAACAACAAGATTGCCTAAAGATAAACCCGTTATCTTTTTTAATTCCTTGCTTTGCTCTATTGAATAGATAAGACTGAAGAGATCATTATATGTAGCTCTACCGCCTAATTTATATTCATAGTAGAAAAATTCCTTGTCCGGCTTCTGTTCCAGATATTCCACATCAACCTGGGACAGTTCGGAGTAAGGTACGCTTACGTTATTAATAAAGTTGTAAAACTTTATTGAAGACAGGTCTTTAGGAATATTAAACTTCCTTGCAGCCAGAATTGAATCCAGCACAGAAGATCTTTTTAAAAGATCCTGGTACTGATGAGTGAGCTGTTCGGTATTGTATTCGTTAGCTTTTAACTCTTCGAGTTTAGCTCTTTTTTCGTCCAGTTTACTGCGTTGAAAGAAAAACACGTACACGCCGCTGATAAAAACTATCAGCAATAGTAAACCTACTAGGCCAAGGGTGCTTCTTAATTTCTTATTCATTGTATTACACTGTTTTGATAGTTTGACAAATCAAATGTTATAAGGAACTTATAAGTGTTCTGCTCGCGGAGAGCTTCGTAGCTTACACTTTTAAGAATTGCGGATTCAATGGAGTATGCAAACTCGGTAAGTACATTCCTATTTAGAGCATAACCTTCTATTGAAACATTTCCCTCAGCAAAATTCAGCTTTGTTATCCACATACTGTTTTTGCTGCCGACAAAACCTGATACATGCTTCAATACCTGCTGCCAGACTCCGGTACCTGCCGATGCAGAGTCAAGTATAGCTTGTGTCTGATCAAAACCAGAAATTTTTGTTTCAAGCCCTGCTATCTGTGTTAGTATTTCCTGGTTCTGCCTCATAAGTATAGTTTGTTCTGTAATCTGGTTATCGAGTTGGTTAATCTCTCTCTGGTTTTCAAGTACATATTGAGTCGCAAAGAAAGTTACACCAAACAGCAGAGGCAGCATTGTATAACCATGCCATCCAAACTGAAAAAATTTCTGATCTTCTTTTACATATTTTGGTAAAAGATTTATTCCTTTATGTAAATTTTCAAGCTCATCATAATATTCAGTTGCTACAGCCACAGGTACACTAAAGCAAGAGAATTTATCTTTATCTTCCTGAGTTAATCCTCCCAGATCAACATCGCTGAATTCCAGTCGGGAAACATTCGCTTCAGGAAATGTTCCATAAAAAG
>JAUSIA010000174.1 GCA_030648225.1 Ignavibacteria bacterium
TTCACTTCTATTTCTTTAATGGAATCAGGATCAGGAATTTTCCATGGCTCTGACCCGTTTGCAATATATCCATCGGATAAATACATAACAGGAACCATATATTTAATCGCAAGCCTTGATGCTTCAAGAGCCATAGCAAAACATTCTGCCGGAGTAGCGGGTGCAACCACAACAACCGGTGCTTCTCCGTTTCTGCCAAATATTGCTTGTAAAAGATCTGATTGTTCTGTTTTTGTAGGAAGCCCTGTACTTGGCCCTCCACGCTGAACATCAATAATTATTATAGGCAATTCTGTCATAACAGCAAGCCCGATTGTTTCTGTTTTAAGTGCAACACCCGGACCGCTTGTTGTTGTAATTGCAAGAGCACCTGAGAATGCAGCACCCAAAGCTGCAGTAACAGCTGCAATTTCATCTTCTGCCTGAAAAGTTCTTACATTAAAATTTTTATGCCTGCTTAATTCATGAAGAATATCGGAAGCCGGAGTAATTGGGTAAGATCCTAAAAATAATGGTAATCCTGATTTTATGGATGCAGTGATAAAACCAAGTGCAAGTGCTTCATTACCGGAGATATTCCTGTAGGTTCCTTTTGGAAGATTTGCAGGTTTTACTTCATACCTTGTTGTAAATAATTCTGTTGTTTCGCCAAAATAATATCCGGCTTTAAGAGCTTTTTCATTTGCTTCTTTGATTTCCTTTGCATTTTTAAATTTTACATTGAGCCAGTTGAGTGTTGGTTCAATTGGTCTGCTGTAAAGCCAGTACATCATACCAAGAACAAAAAAGTTTTTAGATCGTGCTCTTTCTTTTGCTGAGAGTGATGTATCCTCAAGTGCTATACTTGTTAACTGAGAAAGAGGTACCTCGATTACGTTATAGCCTTCAACTGTTCCATCTTCGAGAGGATTGGTTTCATATTCAGCCAATCTCAGATTTTTAGAATCGAATGAATTAATATTTATTATTATTGTTCCGCCTTTTTTAAGATCGGAAAGATTTGTTTTTAAAGCAGCCGGATTCATAGCAACAAGAACATCCGGTTCATCTCCCGGAGTTTGTATATCCTTACTGCTGAAGTGAAGCTGAAATCCGCTGACTCCATAAGTTGTTCCGGCAGGTGCACGTATCTCTGCCGGATAATCCGGCAATGTACTGAGATCATTCCCTACTATTGCGGTTGTGCTTGTAAACTGAGAACCAGTTAATTGCATTCCATCACCGGAATCACCGGCAAAGCGAACAATTACATCGGTTAATTCTAATAATTCTTTTTCCATAGTTGAGTATTTACATTATTGTTGTACAAATTGTTTCATTTATTAAGGATTAAATAAAAAAGTTTATTGCTCTTGAACAGTATATAAATCACGGAGGCGAGTAACAAGAATAAAATTTTAATCAACCCTTTCCTTTGCAATCCTTTGTTTGAACGAACCGTGAACAAAGTTATAAAAGCTCTAAACTATTGTCAATACTAATCATTGACCAATGATAAGAAGAGATACCATCGCTTAAAGTGATAGTATCTCCTGAATAAGGAATTTAACACTATTTCATTAACAACAATTTCTTCGTTTCTATAAATTCCTTGCCGGAAGTATTATCAATTGCTGTTAATTTATAAAAGTAAGTACCGGATGAAAATCCGAGCATACCTGAATTCAAATTAACATTATAAAACCCTGTTTCCTGCATTCCATTAACAAGTGTTGTAAGTTTTTCTCCGGTAACATAGAATAGTTCAAGTTTAACAAAAGAATTGGACGGAATATTATAACTAATTATCGTTGATGGGTTGAACGGGTTTGGATAATTTTGGTTTAATGCAAATTTGCCCGGTGGAAAAACACTAACTTCAACTTCATTTGAATATTCAATTGTTCCGTCAAAATCGATCTGCTTCAAACGATAAATGTATGTACCAGTTGTTGTTCCGAAACCAGCAACATATCCAACCTTCTCCCCATCTTTGGTAGTTATATTTTTATCTTGTTTGAAATGAAAATCTTAATTCACATTCCTTATCATCTCATAAAACTCATCTGCATTTACAAAACCTGTAATTCTTTTTACTTCATTCCCATCAGAATCAAGAATTAAAACTGTGGGTACTCCAATAATTTTATATTTATTCCTCAATGCTTCAACTTCATCGGAAAGGGATTTTGTCATATCAGCTTTGAATGTATAAAAGTTTTTTGATTCTTCAATAACTTTCGGATCTGAAAATGTAAATGCATCAAGCTCTTTGCAGGGAATGCACCAGTCAGCATAAAAATCTATAATTACTCCGGATGCATTAATTTCTTCAGGAATAACTCCTTCAGTATAAGGTTTCCAGTCAACTGAGTTTTTCTCTTCAGGGATTAATGTATAGACAGCAACTGCCAAAATCACAATTGAAAAAACAATTTTAAAAATTCTGAATCCTTTTACACTGTTTGCAAGTTTCTCAACAAACAAAAGCCATAAAGCAACAAACACCATGTAAACAGGAAGGACATATCCGTTGATTGAATCCGGAAGAAGCGGCAGTAAAAAGTAGAGAGCCATTCCTATCAGAATAAAACCGAAGATATGTTTAACAGCATCCATCCACTCCCCTGCTCTCGGCAGATTTTTAATCTTACCTGAAAAGACAGCAAGAAAGAGATAAGGAAAACCTAATCCTACAGCAAGAACAAAAAATAAAAGAAAACCATAAAATGGATCTGCTTTTGCAGCAACATAAGTTACAAGACCGATTACGAAAGGACCAATGCAGGGAGCGGCAACAATTCCCATTGTTAAACCCATAAAGAAAGC
>JAUSIA010000386.1 GCA_030648225.1 Ignavibacteria bacterium
TTCATTCTGTAAAGTAACTTTAACAATCTTTGAAAGACGTTCATCAACTTTAACCAAACCTTTTGCAAGAAAATTAACATCAAAATTATTGTTTAGCTGTCTTAAGGATTCCGTAGAAGAAAATATCTGTTTTGTATTTACTTTTTCTTCAACATCACTTTTACTTATCCCATCATTATACTTTATAAAATAGGTTGTTTGTGAATGAGTATTAAATGATGTTAAAATAAAAAGGAGGAGGAAAAACAGGAGTTTACAATTCATAGATTTCTTTCTTGAATGTTGAGTCTACTTTAGTTGGATAATTTCCTGAAAAACATGCAGTACAGAAATTCTCAGGTTCAACTTGAGAAACAGCTTCAAGCATTTCCTCAATAGTTAAATATTCAAGACTATCAACTTCAAGATGATCTCTTATCTCATCAATATTGCCATTAAATTTATTTGCAACAAGCTCTTCCCTGCTTGGAAAATCCATACCATAAAAACAAGGATGCATAATTGGCGGAGATGAAATCCTTACATGAATTTCTTTTGGATTAGCTTCTTTAAGAAGATTAACTAATTGTTTAGAGGTTGTTCCCCTTACAATAGAATCATCAACAAGAACAACAGTTCTTCCTTCAAGCACTCCGCGCACAATATTATATTTTATTCTTACACCAACCTCACGCTTTTCCTGCCCCGGTTGAATAAATGTTCTTCCAATGTAGTGGCTCCTGATAAGACCAATTTCAAGCTTGGAAGAAATGCCAAGCTTTTCCAGTTCAGACTGGTAACCTAAAGCAGCAGTGTTAGAACTATCAGGTACACTTATTACAATAACTTTCTCACCTTCTTTATCTCTTACAGGATATTTTCTTGCGAGGATTTTACCTAGACGTCTTCTCATCTTATCCACATTATGGCCAAAGATAAAGCTGTCTGGACGGGAAAAATAAATGTATTCAAATACACAATGTTTTTCAGGAAAAACATCGCCATTTATTTTTTCTGATCTTATCTCTCCCGTTTCAAAAACCTCATCATCAATAATTACTATTTCACCAGGGTTAACTTCTCTTATAAACTTTGCCTGGATTATATCAAAAGCACACGTTTCAGAAGCAACAAGAAAAGCGTTATTAAGTTTTCCAATTGATAAAGGTCTGAAACCATAAGGATCCCTGGCAGCTATAAGTTTATCATCTGTAAGAATAGTTAAGCAGTAAGCACCTTCAACTTTTGAGAGAGCTTCTTTTATCTGTTCAACCTGGTCATCAAGTTTGCTTCTTGCAATAAGATGGAGTATAACCTCTGTATCGCTTGTTGTCTGGAATATTGCTCCCTCATTAATTAACTCCTGTCTTAACTTTTTTGCGTTGGTAAGATTTCCATTATGAGCAATGGCAAGATTGCCAAGCCTGTAGTTAACTACAAAAGGCTGAATATTTTTTCTTGATTGTGATGAACCGGTTGTTGAATACCTGTTATGCCCGATTGCAGAGCTGCCCGGTAAAACTTTCTTAAAGATTTTTGAATCAGCGAATACTTCAGAAACTAATCCTTCTCCTTTATGGATGTTGAAAACAGAATGATTCTTTTCATTTATACTTTTTGTTACAATACCGCAGGCTTCCTGTCCCCTATGCTGAAGTGCATGAAGTCCGTAATAAGTGTGTAAAGAAGCATTAATGGAACCATAAAGACCAAATACACCACAATGGCATTTAGGTTTATCCGGGGGAAAAGTTTTATTCATTTTTAATTTTATTTGTGGAGAATTTATGAACTAAAATTAAGAATAAATGTGTTCACTTGAAAAAATAGATTAGATTTTTTTGAGATGAAAGGTACTATTTGGAGACTAATACAGGTTTTACTTCCCAAATTTTATTCGAGTAAGCTAACGCTTCAAAAATTTATTGCCAATGAGAGTAATTTTTTTTTTTTTGCTATTTAAAAAAGAAAAAAATAAGTTGAGATTGAGTATGTGAAAAAAGTGGAAATATACGGTGAGCATTTCTCAATGAGACTATGATGCATAATTAATAAATTCGTCGGTACCTATAAAATATTTAATCAATAAAATTTTGATGAGCATTTTTACAAGAAAACAAAAATTATTTCTTGAAGAATTTTGTAAAGACTTTTATGACAAAAATATTCTTAACCCAGAAATAGGAGGTGTTAATATTGCAATTTCTTTTACTGAAGTATTCAAAATATCTATTGCAGAAGTAGATTCGTTTTTCAATAACATTGATATTCAAACTTTAGTAAATGAAATTACATTATTAAGATTTGAGTTATTTAGCCTGGCTTTTCTTCATCAACTGGGTGATAAGAATACAGCAGCTCAAAGTCAGTTTACAAAAGAATATTTACAAGAAAATGAAAGATACGGCATTTGGGAAGATTTAGAGATATATAATAAAGCCATTGCTACTTCAAGCAGACTAAATCAAAATCCAGAAACAAAAAAAGGGCAAGCTTATTTATTATTTTTGGACCGAATGCGTATGGATTTATTTGATTTATGGTATAAAGAGGGTTTTGAATCAAAATGTGTTGCACGTGCAGCCAATAGAATAATGACTGATGTCGCTTGGAAGAAAAAATTAACTCACACCTATTTAATGGTAGCTTTTTGTACACGCTTAGGTTATAAATATAATGCGGAACTTGGTTCCGAACTCAATAAAGAAGTTCAATTCCGTATTATGGCGATGGTAGATGGTATTTATAATGGAGCAAAAGAAGCTCTAAAAAAAGTAATTATTGAATAGTATAAAAGATGGTTCCTTAACTTTAGTTATTGGAGGTTTTTATGAATGCAATATTTTACAATCTTTTAGCGATTGCTTGGGTTTTGATTATTTTTAGAATGTGGTATGTTTTATGGGCAGATACTAATACAACAAAAGACTATAAAATAAAATGGACAATTTTAATATTGATCTTTGGTTGGTTTGGAGCAATTGCATATTCTCTTTCTGACAAAACACATCAACCAATTTTACCTTGGAGCAAAAAGCATTAATTGAACACGATATTATAATAGAATAGGAAAAATCAATGAACTTCTTAGAATCATTAATTTTGAATATTGTCATAGTCATTTTAGCTTCCTTTGCTCTTTGGTTTAAGTTTAGACTTACTATATCAACAAAAGATAAGTTGGATATTGAAAGTAAAAAGCGTGAAGCATTTAAAAGTTTATTAGATATGCATTCTAGTTTAGTTTTAGGCAAA
>JAUSIA010000407.1 GCA_030648225.1 Ignavibacteria bacterium
AACAGGTGAAGTTGCATGTCTTGGTGATGATTTCAATGAGGCATTTCTTAAAAGCCTGATGTCAACAGGTTACAAAGCTCCAAAGAAAGCCATAATGCTTTCTACCGGATTAGTAAAAAGTAAAACAGAATTGATTGACGAATTACTCTTCCTTCAAAAACAAGGAATGAAATTTTACGGAACGAAAGGAACCGCGGATTTTTATAAGCAAAATGGTATAGAGGTAGAAGCACTTTATAGATCTTTTGAAAATAAAGAACCTTCTATACTAACTTATATGACTGAAGGAAAGATTGATATGGTAATCAATATCCCAAAAACATCTGAAAAGCTGGAACTGGATAATGATTATATAATAAGACGAAAAGCTATTGATCTAAATATTCCTTTATTTACAAATGTGCAGTTTGCAAAGAGATTCTTTAAAGCATTAAAGCAGTATAATGAAGAGAGCCTTACTGTAAAGAGCTGGGATGAGTATAGTTAAAGTGAAAGGTCAAATGTGAAATGGTGGATGCAAAATATTTTAATTCTTTTTGTTTTTATAAAAGGAAAAAATCCAGTAGATAAAAATCATTGCTAATCCTATGTAAGTAGATCCATCCCGGAACAAAATGGAGTAGACATGATAATCAATCACCTCTGCTGTTTTCTCATCTATAAATATTGCTTTTATAGAAATTGTTTCGGATGTGTTCAGGTTTATATTTTTTAATTCAATATCTTCATTCGTAAAAGTGTTTATAATTCCAATACCATTTTCAAACCTGTAAGGTCGCCTGTCAATCTCAAAATATTTTCCTGGCCTTTCATCTACATTTTCAAGTGTCTTTACAAAATGGTTGTTTGCTTCAAGCGGCTGATTTAAGATAAACAAGGGAAGAAGGAAATAAATTAGCATTCCAGTAAGGAAGATAAACCATCTTATGAATTTTGTTAATTCCAGGTTTAACGGGGTATTAATTCCTTTCTTATATGTTATCAGGAAATAGACTAATCCAAATAAAGTTATCAGATAGATTGGGATACTTTCATTCCAGAAGAGATTGAAGTTTAACAACTCCCAGTTTAAAGGTGCGAAGAGATGAACACCATTTGCCCATTTTATCTCAAGCGAATCGAGAAGAAGATGAATTAAGCATCCAAGAGCTAAGATCAAAAATGTTTTTAAATATTCTTTAGATAAAGATGCGAGAGCCAGGCTTATAATTATTCCAAACAACAGTGTAGATTGAATAATTACATAAAGGCGGAGATCATAAAGATTAATGTTTGGGAAAAAAATCCATCCAAGACGTTGAAACATCCAGGGTAAATCGGGAATTATGCCGCCAAGATAAATCCATTTTAGGTCTGCAGCGGTTATAACAGAACGTGTTACAAAACCAGCAACGCCAATATGAGCAAGTGTATTAGGCAAAGGATGCTAAGATTTTTTAATAATTGATTAGTTAAATATATTAAAGTTAAATTCTAACCTCACCCTCCATATCAAATAGAGTTAATTAAGGAACTAATTGCTTCCCCTCTTTATCCAAAACATATAAAGCATTAACCGGGCAAACTGAACAGGCTTCAATTATTCTTTCTTTCTCTATATCACCCTCAGAATCTATAAATGAACAAATGTTTTCATCATCCAGTATAAAAACATCGGGTGCAACTTTTATACAGTTTGTTGTACCGATGCAGGTTGTGCGATCAATTTTTATTGTTAGTCCGGAAATATCTCTTTCAGCTATATCACTCATAGTTAAATTTAATATTTGAAATGAAAGACAGCAAGTGGAACAGGGTTTTTCTTTTTCAATCGTAAATCCGAAATCGGAAATCGGAAATCGGAAATGGGAAGGATGAAAATGGGAAAGCATCATATCAACCCATTCTCTTTTAAAATAAAGAGGCCAAGTGTCATTGTTACAACTGAAGCAAGTGTAGTTAATAAAAGAATATTGCCGGCAAGCCTGCTGTTGGCTCCCATCGCCTCAGCCATAATAAAACTTGCAATTGCTGTTGGACATGCAAACAAGATAAAAATTATTCCGAGATCCATTCCTTTAAAACCTAATAAATATGCAGCAAATGTTGCGAGTGCAGGAAGTACAATAAGTTTTAAAGAAGTTGAAACTATTGTAGGTAAGGAACCTTTTGTAATATCACTGAAACTGAGGAAGCCGCCAATTCCAATAAGTGCTAAAGGTAATGATAATGCTGAAAGATATTTGCCCGTTGTATAAATTACTTCGGGAATTTCAATTCTTAAATAAGAAAAAGGAAGAGCCGCAATCACAGCAATTATCAATGGGTTTCTTGCAATCTCGAATAAAGTATTTTTGTAATTAAGCTGCTTTTCTTTTCTTAAAGGAATAGTTAAAGCTATAATAGAAAGAATATTGTAAAGCGGGATTGTAAAAGCCAGAACAAGTGAAGCCTTTCCAAGATTTTCAATGCCGTAATAATTTACGATGATTGCCAAGCCTACAATAGCAAAATTGCCCCTGAAGCTTCCTTGTATAAACGAAGCTTTATCTTGCCCTGTTTTTGCAACCGACTGTGCAATTATCCATGCTATTCCAAAAGAAATTAATGTACCGATATAAATAAAGGATATCTGCCCAATATTTAATACTTCAACAAGATCAATAGCGGATATCTCAAAAAAAATTAATGCGGGAAGGGAAATATTAAAAACTATCTTTGATGAAACTGTAACAAAATTTTCATTTATCATTCCAAGTCTTTTTAAAATATACC
>JAUSIA010000420.1 GCA_030648225.1 Ignavibacteria bacterium
AATAGGAATATTAAATATTGCAGCTATTCCAGCGGCTGCTCCACAGCCAAGTAAAAGCTTTCTCTCTTTCTCTCCTATTCTTAGTACTTGCGCAGTATTAGAACCAATTGCAGCACCTGTTACAGAAATGGGAGCTTCAAGTCCGGCTGATCCACCAAAGCCTAATGTAAAGAAACTGCTGATTAGCTGTGAATATAATTTATGTCTTGCTATTACTCCTTTTTTATTTGAGATCTCGATAATAACATTTCCAATTCCCCTGTTTAATTTTCCTTTAAGAACATATTTAATAAACAGTGTGGAAAGGAATATGCCGACGATGGGATAAACAGCATAAAGATAGGTATTGTATTGATCTTTAAAAGTTGAGTGGAGAAAATCCTGCATAAAATGCACAGAAGTTTTCAGAGCAACTGCTGCAAGTCCTGCAAGTATTCCAATGATAATGCTGGCAACAATTAAAAAGATTTTATCGGGGATTAATCTTGTTCGCCACTTTGCTAAGCGGACAATAAATCTTTTAAACAATAAAGTACCTTAAAAATCTTAGCATTCAGTGTTAATTAAAAAGCTAAGCAGAAAATAAAAAGAAAGAGAGAAAGTGACAAAAAGTTGGGAAACGTTAGCTTGGAATTAAAATGGAAAATTAAAAATTATTTGTTAGAACAATTTTCTTGAGTAAGACTCTTTATTTCAGGAATGATTTGGTGCTTCTATTATATTGCATTATAAGATAATAGTTTACCACTCTCAAATTCTATCATCTTTTAAGCGGTTAGGCAGTTTTTATTTGTATAATCTGATTGAAGAAAGTATTGTATATAATTCTACTTCAGAAATATCCCGATCGTTATCATAATCAATTAATAATTCAAACAGCAGAGAAGGTTTACTCTCTCTTTCAATCATCGCCAAGAACTTTAGTTTATCCCCATAACCCTTAGAATTGTTTTCATCATAAAAAATGACTGTTTCCAGTCCTTGGAGGCATTTCCAATTTTTACCTTCTATACATGTTACATTACTAAGATCTTCATTTATTAAATACCATTCACCTTTATATTCTGGACTCCAACCATGGAAACTAACTTCTTGAAAAAAATCTTTAGATGATATGATATTCGAATCCATGGGACGAAATAATCTTTTCCGATTGTATCCATATTGCTAAAGCCAAATTCTATAAATTTTGAATAATCAATACTATCATAACGAATCATAACCTCAAGTTCTGGCAAATACTTCATGAAGATTCCGAATTGCCTATTTTCAAATGATTTCCATAGCGTTGTATCTGGTAAATCAGCCAAATAACTCTCACCAGAAAATGAATATAAATTTGAAATTGGTCGTGGTTGTTTTGAATTAGTTTTATAATATTCTATTTGTTGGAATAAATCTCTTGACCAGAAATGTAAGTTAAGAGTATGATTTGTTCCATGAATAATCTTGATGCTATCATTACCTATAACAATCAGGGAATCTCTGTATTGAAAATCTCCACCTTTACGAAATGGTGAATCTTGTGCATGAGCATTTATAAAGAGAAGTATAAAAATACTTATGTTAAAAATATTACGATGATACATTTTATCTCCCAATTATTTCAAATAGCTGCTGCCTAACTATTACATATACAGAATTTCTTCTAATCCATTTCAACCCTAAGCTTTCATCCTCTTCCCCTGTTCTTCGTGAATGAAAAGCCAGCTGCAGATTTTCCCGATGTTTATCTCTTCAAAATTATTCCAGTAATCTTTTGTTCTAACATGCATTGAGCTTGTATCGGACAGAGGAATTAATTCTACTTCTTCAATTAAATCAGATATCCTGGTTTGCCATTTTTTCATGTTGGGAATGCGAAGGTCAACCCAGCCTTCATTTGCCCAGGAGTTTATACTTTTCTCATTTACATCAAGAATATTTTCTCCTCTGAATGCAGGAATTTTTATCATACCTCCTCTTAAGAGTGATTCTCCGTTTGGAAGTAGTATAGGAATGCCGATTGATAAAATCTCGTTTCTTAAATCCGGATCATTCACAATAATATCAAAACATTTTTCAGATAATTCTTCAGGAGATTTATTTTGAATGTCTATCATTGTTTTATTAAACAATCTTAAAAGATGAATCTCATAAAGCAATTTTGAAAGACGGGGAGGACCAAGAAGCTCAAATGCTATGCTTGGTTTGTTATGTTTCTTTTCAAGCTCATCAAGCTTTTTAACTGCCATATGCTGCATATAACCGGCGCGGTAAGTCGGCTCCATTGAAGCATGATCAAGTGCACTTACAATATCGTGTCCCGTGTTGCCGCCTTTAACTTCAAAGAGAACGACATCTGCAATCTCTTCGGGAGTAACAAACTCCATCTGCTTTTGTGCTGTTATCGTTTCAAACTCACCCCGTGAGAAAATTCCATTCTCACCTGTATCAATAAAAACAGAATTAAGCTTTTTATCAGTTGTTCTGTATGTTTTATCTGAACAAATAACAAATTTATCCTTCAGAGGAATCGCTTCTGTTAAAGAAATGTCAGCTATCTCAATCGGTTTACCTCTTCTTTTAATCTCACCATACTCTATTCTTTTCCATGCAATAGCTGCAGTTGGTTTTATTTCTTTTGTTATAGCGCCGCCCGGAGTTCGCCCCATTAAAAAAAGAAGAAGTGTGTGAGCGCCAGCGATTGAAGATTTGCTGAGAAGAACTCTTGATGGTTTCTCTTCGCTGTGAGTGTAAGGAATATTTAATCCCATTCCACCTGTTCCGCTCGTTCCTATTTTTATATAAATATTTGTCCCTATTTCATTCATACTGCTGTAAAGGATCTGAATGTGTCTTATTAGCTGAGGGATATAAAGCGTGCAAAGAAGTTTTTCAACTTCATCAATAAGATTATCATATCCTGTTTTATTTCTTATGGCGCTTCTAATACTCCTGTAAGTTGTATAAACATCCTGGTATGCAATAGCGGTTGCCGTGTTTATGCAGTCAATGATAATATCAGGTTTATACTTTTTTAGTAATTTATTAATTGAAGAGCTTTTTAAAATCTCCTCACTTAGTTCTTCCATTATATCCTGCATGATTATTTTTCTTTTTGCAGGATCATTCAACAAAGACAGCCTGTTTTCATTTTTAAATTCATCTCTAATAAAGATATCTCCACCGTAAGGAATAAAATAATCTTTACCTTTATCCGGAAATTCCTGGTTAAATTTTTTAACAGCTTCTTCTGCTTCTGAAAGAAAAAGAGAGGTAATAATAATCCTTTTCGGATTTTCAGGTACAAGCTTTCTTGCAACAGCGCTCCCCACCAATCCGAACCCACCTAATACTAAAACAGTTTTATTAAGTATATCCATCACGTATCCCCTTTCAATAAATATATAATTACAGATGTAAACTTAATGTAAAGTTTTCTGCAGGGCAATTTATTTCCCGATTATTTGACATTTGGTACTTCACATTAAATTGCTTAACAAAAGTCGTATTGTTAAATTGTAAAGCAATTTTGGATTATTAAATTAATTTTTCTTATACAGGCTTTTGATGAAAGTTACCGATATTCTGAAAAAAGAATTTATCATTTCTGATCTTAAAGCAAAACAAAAAGAAGATGTAATTAATGAGCTTATAAATCTTTTTACAAATGACGGCCGGGTGCTTGATATTGAAAAAGTCAGGGATTCAGTTCTTGAACGTGAAAAAATAATGTCAACCGGTGTGGGTAAAGGTTTTGCCATTCCTCATGGAAAAACCGGAGCAGTTAATGAGATAATTGCTGCATTTGGAAAAACAATATCTCCGATTGAATATCAATCTCTTGATAACAAACCGGTTAACCTTGTATTTCTTTTAGTGGGTAAAGATAATCTTGTAAGCACTCATATTAAATTACTAAGCCGCATTTCAAGAATGATGAACAAAGATGATTTCAGGGAGAGACTGTTAAAAGCAAATTCATCCGAAGAAATTTTTGAGCTGTTCAAAAAAGAGGAAGAAAATTATTTTGAAGTCTAAGCAACTAACCCAATTTCTTTAAGAAATTGGGTT
>JAUSIA010000424.1 GCA_030648225.1 Ignavibacteria bacterium
TATGCAGCTCAAAAAATAACAGGGGTTAATTTTAAAGTTTTCTCATCTCCAAGGGGCATCAGGAAAATCATCTTAAATAATAATAGTGAAACTATAAGAACTGCTACCCTCACAAAACTTCATCCAGATGATCCTTATATGTTCAACATATTCAATCAGCTTGAAGAATATTGTAATGGTGAGAGAAAAAAATTTAATGTTCCGTTAGATATTAAGGGGACAGATTTTCAGAAGAAAGTTTGGAATGAAATAAATAAAATCCCTTACGGCAAAACTGTTTCTTACAAAAAGATCGCAGAGAAGCTTGGAAATAAAAAAGCTTTAAGAGCTGTAGGAAAAGTTACTGGACAAAATCCTGTCTGTATAATAATTCCTTGCCACAGGGTGATAAACAAAAATGGTAAGCTTGGTGGTTATTCTGCCGGACTTTTATTAAAGGAAAGATTATAGAACTTGAAGGAAGTTTAAGTTTAGAATTGTTTGAATAAATAATAAACCCGATTTCTCAAAGAAATCGGGTTTATATAACTAACTAATCAAACCGAATCCCCATTTCACAAAAAGCTTTTATTTAATCTCACTGACTTTGCTTATATCATCTAACTTAACAAATCTCTCATTAAATTTATAAGTACCTTTATCGGTTTTAACAGTTTTGATTAGTTTAACTGTAACTCCGCTCTCTTTTTTCTTAGCTTTAGCTTTATCGGCAAAGGATTGTTGTTTAGCCATTTGGTTCTCCGTTTTTTATGGATGCAAATATAAAAAATTACGGTTCTTCAGACAATGTATCGGGAATGATTATTGTTTAACATTGCTTTATTAGCCTAATATCTGTAGTTTAGCAACAAATTTTGAAGGTTTTTAATGTTTTTACTTGCAGCGATAATCATACTTTCTTACCTCATCGGTTCAATTCCTACATCTATTATAGTTAGCAAAGCTATTAAAGGAATAGATATCCGCCAGCATGGCAGCGGCAATGCAGGCGGAACAAACGTAATGCGTGTTCTTGGCTGGAAACATGGGCTTTTTGTTATTCTTTTAGATGTTCTTAAAGGAATTCTTGTCGTTGTTGTTATTGCAAGACTTCATTATGGTAATATGCCTTTCCAAAATATTACTCCTTTTGATGATTTTACTTTAGTTCAGATAATTGCCGGCATATCTGCTGTTATAGGACATATCTGGACAATCTTTGCTGGCTTTAAAGGAGGAAAAGGAATTGCTACTGCACTTGGTATGTTATTAATGATCATTACTGTTGATATGCTTATTGCTATCGGTGTATTTGTTATTGTTGTAACAATATCAAGATATGTTTCTCTTGGTTCATTGATCGGGGCTATATCTGTACCGCTTTCATTAGTTATAAGAGAAAATGTTTTTAATGTTGACATACAAGGTTATAATACAATTCTTCCTTTTATTATTGCTGTTTCACTTCTTGTAGTTTATACACATCGTAAAAATGTTGTAAGAATTTTACACGGATCCGAAAACAAACTTAGCTTCAAAAAGAAAAAAACCCTTCTGTCTAAATGAAAATATCTGTCTTAGGTGCCGGGGGATGGGGAACTACTCTTGCAATTCTTCTTCACTATAATGGACATGATGTAACTCTCTGGGAATACAAAAAAAATTATTCCAAAATTCTTGATAAGACCCGAAAGAATGAGAGATATCTTCCCGGAATAAAAATACCTAAAGAAATTAAAATTACGCATGGTCTTGATGAATCTGCTGAGAAGAAAAATATAATAGTTCTTGCAGTGCCATCGCAATTTTTAAGAAGTGTCGTCAAAAATATTAGCTACTCAACTATTAAAAATTCAATTCTTGTAAGTGTTGCTAAAGGAATAGAAAATAAAACCATGATGACAATGTCCCAGATGCTGAAAGATGTTTTTCCATCTTTGGATGAAGGTCAGATTGGAGTTATTTCCGGTCCGAGCCATGCAGAAGAAGTAAGCAGAAAAATTCCAACCGCTGTTGTTGCGGCATCAAGTAATATGGAAACATCCAAAACAATGCAGATAGCATTTATGACAGCATACTTCAGGATTTATTCTTCTATGGATATCATGGGTGTTGAACTTGGCGGAGCGTTTAAAAATGTAATTGCAATTGGCGCCGGAATTGTTGACGGAGTTAAGTTTGGAGACAATACCAAAGCTGCTATTATGACAAGAGGAATAGCTGAGATTTCAAGGTTGGGTGAAACAATGGGCGCGCAACCTGATACTTTTGCAGGACTTTCCGGAATGGGAGATTTAATTGTAACCTGTATGAGCCGCCACAGCCGTAACCGTTATGTTGGTGAGCAAGTTGGTTCCGGTAAAAAGTTAAAGGATGTTTTAAAATCTATGGATATGATTGCGGAAGGTGTTGAAACTTCACGCTCCGTAACACAGCTTTCTAAAAATCACAATGTTGAAACTCCAATTGCTGATGAAGTCTATAAAATTCTTTTTGAAGATAAGGACCCGGTTAAAGCAACAACAGATCTTATGACAAGAGATATGAAGAGGGAGTGAAGGATTTCGGAATTCGGAATTACGATTGGAGATTTCGGATTTTAAACTTCACAAATGTACATTGAACTTCTTCTTCACTTGAACCCCGATTGTCATCGGGGCAGGCATGCTCTTGCACTTAAACTTGCAGGTTAGTTGTAAATCCCTCCTTCTTAATTTATTTTTCCATTGTGAGCAAAGAAGATATTCTCAATAGTTCGGTTCAATACATTAAATCCGTTGGACCAAAACGTGCCGAGGCTTTTAGAAAGATCGGCATAAGTACGATAAGAGATCTTCTTTTCTATTTCCCAACCAGGCATATAGACAGAACAAATATTCTTACAGCTTCAAAAGCGTATGGTTATGTTTTAAACGGATATGATGGTGAGCTTACTGTTATTGGAAAGGTTGTTGATAAAGAAAAAAGAGGCTTCAGGCAGAGAGAGATATTTAAAGTTCAGTTCCGCGATGCTTCCGGATTTTTTGAATGTGTTTGGTTCCAGGGAGTAAAATTTTTTCTTAATGTTTTTAATGAAGGAGATATTTTTGCAGTCTCCGGTAAACCAACTGTTTCAAAGTATGGTAACCTGCAGTTTGCTCATCCTGATTTTGACAGAATAAGTGAAGATGAATCTCATCCAGATGGATCGGGACTTAACACCGGGAAAATTATTCCTATCTACAGAATCCCAAAAGAACTCCGCACAACCAACATAGGTGATTTTTCCATTAGGAGAATTGTTCATAATGCAGTTGAGAATTATTATGAACACCTTGAAGAAAATCTTCCTTCACAAATTATAAAAGATCACAATCTCACCGAAATAAAAGAAGCTGTACTTAATTATCATTTCCCTTCAAGCAAAGAAAATCTTACAGAAGCTAAAAGAAGATTTAAATTTGAAGAGCTTTTTTATCTTGAGATTTTGGTTGCTCTAAGAAAGAAAAATTACAAATCTAAACTTACAGGGAATTCATTAAGCATTAAAACAAACCTTGTTAAAGATTTTCTAAAAATTCTTCCTTTTGAATTAACTAGAGCCCAGCTAAAAGTTCTTTCTGAAATTAAAAATGATATGCTATCTGCACTTCCGATGAACAGGCTTTTACAGGGAGATGTTGGAAGCGGGAAAACAATTGTTGCCCTGATTGCAATGCTGATTGCTGTTGATAATGGATTACAGACAGCTTTAATGGCACCAACTGAAATTCTTGCCGATCAGCATGCAAAAAATATTTCTGAGTATATGAAGAGATTGAAGGAGCTTACTCAAAGGGATATCAAAGTCAGTTTGCTTATCGGAGGACAAAAAAAATCTTTGCGCGAAAAAAATCTTATGGACATTGAATTGCAAGAAGCTGATATAATAATCGGCACCCATGCTTTGTTTGAAGAAAAAGTTAAGTTCAGCAATCTTGGTTTAATAGTAATAGATGAACAGCATCGTTT
>JAUSIA010000461.1 GCA_030648225.1 Ignavibacteria bacterium
TAACAATAGGAAAAATTAGAATTCTGATTTGGATAACTCACCACTTCGTCGTCGCTCCCCCTTTTTTATTAGTCTTCTTAAGTGTCCATTCAGCCATTGGATTTGAAATATTCAATTTCCATAAACCCTTATCTGTTCCAATCCACAAATCTTTTCCATCAAAGAAGAGAGTTGTTATAGTTGATGATTTTGTTTGAAGAAGATCAAGATCAATTGGAGTTATTTTACCTTTGAGGCGGTCAATTAATATTAGTCCCTTAGGATATTCTTCCTTCTCTTTTTTATCAAAAGAATAAACTCCAGCCCAGATATAATTGCCTGTTCTTTCGAGACAGTAAATGCCGTTAGCAGGCAATCCATTTTCTTTCGAATATTTATCCCAGATAAATTTCCTGTTGTAATTGTAAAGACCTCCAATATTAAACTGCGGCTGCTTGGGAGTAATAAATTCATCAGTACCAAACCAAACTCGTTCAGGTTCAAAAACAAAATCAGTTACGGAAACTGCATCACCTTCCTGCTTAAATCCTTTTTTATTATTAATGAACTGCCAGGTATCCTGCCCGATTTTTTTCTTCTTTCTATAGATATGAACCCCGGATTCTGTACCAAACCAGATAAGGCTGTCTCCATCCATCTTTATAGCTTTAAAGGTATTCGATTTCGGGTCATTCCCCTGTGTGAGATCAAAATCTTTATACTTTTGTTTTGCAACATCAAGCTGAGTAAGATTCCTGAATCGTCCTATCCACAAAATATCTTCATCAGGATCATAACAAAGCGAGCGGATCCAGTTTCCGAACTCTCCACCAAGAGAAAATTTCTTTATGGTCCATTTGTTTTTTTTCTTATCGTAGATAAAGAGACCTTCATTTGCTGCAGCCCAGACAAAATTTTTATTAGCAGCTACTGAGTGAAAAATATCATTCTCAAGGTTCCTGTTTTTTGTAGAAAAGTTGAACCACTTCTGATCTTTCCTTGAATACCTAAAAATGCCTTGTCCATAAGTTGCAACCCAAAGAAAATTTTCTTCTTCCATTATAGAAGTTATTGATGCATCTTCAAGATAAACATCAAAGTCCACCTGAGAGTGAATATCGGGAAAGAAAAAGATGAGATATGTTAAGATTAGAAAAAACTTTTTTATCATACAATCGTAATATGAGGGAGAATCATTTCATCATCAATATAAAAAACAATTCGCAATAGTTAATCAATAGCTTTCATTTTCATTGGGAAAATTTTTGCCTCTGACATCTTTAATATATTTTTTAACAGCAGCATTAATTTCATTAGCCAGTTTTGAATAATGTCTTACAAACCTTGGATGAAACTCAAGATTCAATCCAAGCATATCCGGTGTAACAAGGATTTGTCCATCACAATGGAATCCCGCACCTATTCCGATAGTAGGAACAGAGACTGATTCGGTTACCCGCTTTGCAAGTGAAGCAGGTATTTTCTCAAGCACAATTGCAAAAGCACCAGCTTCTTCAATTATTTTAGCATCATTTAAAATTTCATCAGCTTCTTTTTTATCTCTTCCTCTTTCCCTGTAACTCCCAAACTGGTGAATACTTTGCGGTGTTAAACCAATATGTCCCATAACAGGTATCCCGGCTTCGGTAATTTTTTTTATTGTTTCAGCAACCCGTTCACCACCTTCAAACTTTACTCCGCCCGCAGAAGTTTCTTTCATTATTCTGCCTGCATTCCTGAAACCGTCATCAATTCCAAGCTGGTAGGACATAAAAGGCATATCAACAACAACCATTGCCCTGTTAACAGCTTTTGTTACAGCTTTAGTATGATAAATCATTTCATCCATTGTTACAGGCAGAGTTGTTTCATTCCCCTGGAACACATTGCTGAGAGAATCTCCTACAAGAATAAGATCAATACCAGCCTCATCAAGAAGTTTTGCTGTGATAAAATCATAGGCGGTTAGTGCTGATATTTTAATCTCTTTTTTCTTCAGGAGCGAAAGAGCTTTTGTTGTAACTCTTTTAATTTCTTTTTCGGTGTTCATATTTATTTAAGAGTTGTTGAAAAAAGTTAAACCTCACCTAAATTCCCGAATCAAGCCTGCCCCGACCTTGTCGGGGTTCGGGACAGGCTCTCCTTATAAAGGAGAGGGCTTTCAGAATTCACATTTTCAAATTTAATATTAAAATGCTTTTCAAACCCTGTGATAAGTGAATCTTCCAGCTTTTCATAATCTGTTTTATATCCTAAAATATTTTCAAGTTCTATCGTTTTATTAAATAATTCATTATTAATCTTAATAAGATTCTCTTCTGTCGAATTCAGGTATTCAGTTATTCTTCTATGATAACCTCCGCAGAGAATTGAACCATGCTGAAGAACAGTGTTGTTAATTTTTCGCTGCGCACTACCAATTAATTTTTTAC
This sequence comes from Ignavibacteria bacterium, assembly GCA_030648225.1. Classification (GTDB taxonomy): domain Bacteria; phylum Bacteroidota; class Ignavibacteria; order Ignavibacteriales; family Ignavibacteriaceae; genus RBG-16-34-14. The sequence goes on from JAUSIA010000461.1 coordinate 2,412, forward strand.
CTTCAAACTGAATTTCACTTTTGGCAGAAACAGCAAAACAGATTTCCGAAACAGGCTCTTTATAAAAATTTCTTAAGTCCGGCTGTTCAGATTCAAGCTCAACAGCAATTAATCTATCATCATATAAAATTAATCCTTCTCTCAACGCTTTGTTTATTTCGCAGTATAGGTTTCTTAAAGAAGATATTTTGTTCAAAGGATAAACAACCGAGTAAGTTAATTCTTCAGCATGAAGAATTGCTCTTCCTCCTGTTGGTCTTTGTGCAACATCAATTTTATTATTTAAAGCTTTTATTGAGTTAATAGAACTAAAACTTTGATTTGCACCAAGAGAAATACAGTAAGGCTTCCATCTGAATAAACGAAAATACACTCCATCAGCACCGCAGTTTTTTACAAGGGAACGATCAAAATCCATATTATACTTTCCCGTATTAAAACCGGTATTTAGAAAAAACCATTTCATTTTATGGAAGGAATATTTTGTTCATTTTGGAATGATTTCGAGTTATGATTCAAGAGGGGCATCTCTATCAACAACGCCTGCCATAAAATCCGCTTCAGCAACAACTTTATCATTTACAATTGCTTTACCTTTCATTAAGAAAATTTTTGTCTTCTTTGAAACGAGCTGGATCTCGAGAAAGAGTTGATCTCCCGGCATAACAGGTTTCCTGAACTTTGCATTATTTATTTGTATAAAGTAAACAAGCTTCTTATTAAAATCAGGTAATGAATTCAGAATAAGGATTCCACTTGTTTGTGCCATTGCTTCAATAATTAAAACTCCCGGCATAATTGGCTGACCGGGGAAATGTCCCTGGAAGAATGGTTCATTAATTGTAACTGATTTAACACCAACAACACGTTTGTCAAGTTCAAGTTCAATTATTTTATCAACCATAAGAAAAGGATACCGGTGAGGAAGAATTCTCTGGATTGCATTTATATCAAATACAACACCTTCTTTTTTTACAAACTGATATTTCTTAACAAGCTTTTTCTGCTGATAAAGTTTTCTTATCTGCTTTGCAAATGCAACATTAGCACGATGACCTGGTCGTGCAGCAAGTATCTGAGCTTTTAAAGGTGCTCCAATTAAGGCAAGATCGCCAAGAAGATCAAGAAGCTTGTGGCGGACAGGTTCATTTCTGAATCTCAATTCTTTGTTGTTCAGAATTCCGTTTTCGCCTATTGTTAACTTTTCTTCAATACCTAACTTGTTTCCTATAGCAGCTAATTCGGATGGAGTTGCTTTTCTGTCAACAATAACAATAGCATTATCAATATCTCCGCCTTTTATCAAACCCTGGTCAGCAAGCTCTTCAACTTCACTTAAGAAACAAAAGGTACGTGCAGGTGCAAACTCTGTTGCAAATTCTTTATCAAGATCAAAAAGTCCTGTGTGCTGGCTGCCCAAAGCTGGATTCTGATAATCAACCATTACTGAAAGACGGTAATTATCTAACGGAAGAGCAACAATATCAATCTGCTTTTTTTCATCATGATAAATAACTGCTTCCTCAATTATAAGATAATCTTTTGGTTCAGTCTGCTGAACAAATTCAGCATTCTTTAAAGCTTCAACATATTGCACAGAACTTCCATCACCAATCGGCGGTTCAATTCCGTCAAGTTCAATTATGATATTATCAATCTGCAAACCAACAATTGCAGCCAGAACATGTTCTACGGTATGAACCTTTGCTTCACCAATACCGAGAGTAGTACCTCTCGATACATCAACAACATTATCCGCTGTAGCAGGGATTTCAGGACTTCCGCCAAGATCAACTCTTACAAAACGAATTCCATAATTTTCTGGTGCAGGTTTAAAAGTCATTGTGCATTCAGTTCCGGTATGTAAACCTATACCGGACATAGAAATCTGCTTGCCGATTGTTCTTTGCAATTCTAACATTTATTTATCCAGCCTTAGTTCAACTTAAATTTGATTTTGAAAATAGCAAGATGGGTTGTGAAATACAATTGGCGGTGGGAAGTGGGTAATTTATAGTTGGAAAGAAACCATTAAAAGATTTAAAAAGAATCCATCTTTATGAGACTGCTTGAATAACAGCAGGTTTACTTACGTCATATAAATAATCAGGGGCTACATCATAACCATTTGGCCAGGTAAGCGCTCCAAATTCATCAATATAAAACTTCTTGAAGTAATCCTCATCCTTTACATCTGAGAAACTCTTTAAATCTTCATCAAGCCAATGTTTAAAATCTGCAATCTTTAATTCTCCATTATCAAACTCAATAAGTATTTTATAATTACCAGAATAAATAGCATTTACCGGCATTCTTATTTCTTCCATGGTTCAATCCTTTCTGAGAATTTTTTATTTCTTATTTTATTCCAATTATTTTTTAATTCTTCTCGATGCAAGCTAATCCTGAAGACTGCCTACTTATTACCTAACTTCTCCTGAAGCTCCTTTACCAGTTTCTCCAGTTGCTTTATCCTCTCAACATAATCAGGCAGATTTCTATAGTGAGCTTCGAGCTTAAATGCATCTTTTATTTCTTTGGCAGGTGAACCAAAATAATTACCAGGCTTTGTTATGCTTTTACTGATACCTGCCTGAGGATGTAAAATAACATTATCAGTAACCTCTAAATGTCCCGAAACACCGACTTGTCCAAGTAAATAACAATGTTTACCGATTTTTGAACTCCCTGCTACTCCTGCCTGTCCAGCAATAATAGAATTCTCACCAATAACAACATTGTGAGCAATTTGTACAAGGTTGTCAATCTTTACACCTTTCTTTATTATAGTTGCACCAAGAGATGCACGATCAATTGAAACATTTGAACCTATTTCAACATCATCTTCAATAATCACTATTCCTATTTGAGGAATTTTATGAAAGATTTTATTTTCATCAATATCATAACCAAAACCATCAGACCCAATTACAGAGTTTGCATGAATAATTACATTCTTACCAATTCTGCATTCCTCTCTTATGCTTACATTCTGAAAAATTACAGAGTTATCACCAACTTCAACATTTTCCAGAAGTACAGCATTATGAAAAATTTTTACATTCGAACCAATCTTACATCCCGAAGATACAACCACATTCTTACCTATGGCTGTATTTTCTCCAACCATAGCTTCAGAATGGATAAATGCTGAAGGATCTATTCCTGAAAGTTTATAATCATGTTTGAAATAATGGTTTAATAATTTTGAAAAAGCTTTATTGGGACTTTCAACTTCAATATAGGTTATATCATTTCGTGATTTAGGAAAATCAGGTTTAACAAGTATTGCAGAAGCTTTTGTTGATGGGAAAAATTTTTTGTAGGAATCAAGGTAAAGGAAAGTCAAATCGCCGGGCTGGGCTTCTTCAATTTTTGCAAAACTGCTGATGGTAATATTCTTATCACCAACAATATTACCATCAACAATTTTAGCAGCTTCTTCAAGCTTAATTTTCATTAAGTCTATTCAAGTTTTAACTTCTCAAGAACTCTTGCTGTTAAATCATGCTCTTCTTTTGCAAAGAGAAGCATAATATCTCCACTCCGGTCAAAAACATAATCAAAGTCTTCTTCCAATGCTATTTCTTCAATTGCTTTAAAGATTCTGTTTTGCACAGGCTTCATCAGCTCATCCTGTTTCTGAAAAAGTTCACCATTAGTTCCGAATTTCTTTTCCCTGAATTCGGCAGTCTGCTGTTCTAATTTTATAAGCTCCTGTTCAAGTTCAGCTCTTGTCTGATCAGTCATGATCAGTTTTCTTTTTTCATAATCATCATATTTACTCTTCCATTCGCTTTCAAGAGTGTTCAGTTCAGTCTGCCATTCCTGAATAAGTGCATCAAGCTTTTGTCTTGCATCTTGTGCATCCGGAAGATTTTCCATAATAGTATCTGAATCAACATATCCTATCTTAAGCTGACTGAATGCTAAAGCAGGTATTATCAGGATAAAAATAATTACTAAATGAAATTTGTTCATAGATTACTCCTTTGTTATAAAGCTATAAAGAGTAACACAAAATTTTAGTTGCCTCTTTTTAGTCTGTCAAGAACCTGGAAAGTAATATCAAAAGCGGAATCGGCATAAAGAAGAATTATATCACCGCTTTTATCAAAAACAAACTGCATAGCTTCAGTTTTAGCAACTTGCTCTATAGCAGCATAAATCTTCTGCTTAACAGGATTAAATATTTGTTCCTGCATCTGGTATATCTCACCGTTCTGACCAAATTTTACTCTTCTGAAATCAATAATCGCCTGTTCCTGGGCTATGAGGTTTTTTTGAGCTTCAAGCTTTTTATCTTCAGGCATTGTATTAGCCTGTTTTTGGTAATCCGCTAAAGCCTGCTGGTATGCTAATGTCATGCTATCAACCTGGGCACTCCACTTACCTGTAAGTGCGTCAAGGTCTCCCTGTGCTTTAATAGCTTCAGAATATTGTGTGAGTATTACCTGCGAATCAACATAACCCAGCTTAAGTGGTGATTGAGCAAACAAGTTTGTTGATACAACTATCAATGCAACTGCTAAAAGAAATTTCTTCACAATTGTTTCCTTTTATTTATTATTGAATTAAAAACCTCTACCGAACTGGAAGTGGAATAGCCATTCAGGATCTTGGTCGTTTGTTAATCTTCTGTCAAATCCATAACCGAGATCAAAACCTATTAAGCCAAGAGGATTGATCAGCAATCTTGCACCAAATCCTACTGATCTTCTAAGTTCAAACATATCTGTTTTATCAATACTTTCAAAAACATTTCCTGCTTCAGCAAATGCAAGCAAGTAAACAGGTATAGGATCAAGAGTTAAAGCAAAACGCAATTCGGTTGTATACCTTGCCATAACTCTTCCGCCAATTACATCCCCCGATGCGTTTCTAGGACCTACAGTTCTGTCATCATAACCTCTAAGAGGAGTAGTTGCAATTACCAATCCATTACCTCCCATATAGAAATATTCAAACGGATTTATAGGAGTATCGGACACAAATTCATCCATATATCCTAAATCGGCAACAGCATAAAATGTAACTCTGCTTGTGTTAAACAATCTTTTGTACCACTCAGCTTTGAAACCTATTTTATAGTAATCAACTTCACCTGGTAAAACCGGACCGCCAGACATTTCAATATCTAAAGCATAATTTGAGCCTTGTGAAGGAAAGATAGGATTATCAATATTTTTTCTGCTAAATGTTGTTCCCAATGTAAACTGATTAAATTCTCCTTCTTCGTAAAAACCTTGTCCTTCCAATACATTATTATATTGATACCTGAATAATCCCTGCACATAGAAAAAATCATCTGGCCATTTTAACCTGCGGCCAACCCTCATTGTTCCACCAGACTGACGTAAATCATA
>JAUSIA010000469.1 GCA_030648225.1 Ignavibacteria bacterium
AATCTTCTCTCGAGTGCAGCATCTTTCTCGATATGCTTTTTATATTCATCAAGAGTTGTAGCACCAATTGCATGAAGTTCGCCCCGGGCTAATGCCGGCTTTAATATATTTGCAGCATCCATAGAACCTTGCACAGCACCAGCACCAACAAGAGAATGAAGCTCATCAATAAAAAGAATTATTTCTCCATTTGATTCCTGAACTTCTTTTATTACAGCTTTAAGCCTTTCTTCAAATTGTCCGCGGAATTGAGTACCTGCTACAAGCGCACCCATATCAAGAGCAACAATTTTTTTAGATTTTAAATTTTCAGGAATATCACCTGAAACAATACGATGTGCTATACCTTCAGCTATTGCAGTCTTCCCTACTCCTGGCTCACCAATTAATACGGGGTTATTTTTTGTTCTTCTGGAAAGAACCTGGAGAACTCTTCTAATCTCTTCATCTCTTCCAATTACCGGATCGAGTTTCCCGCTACGCGCTAATTCATTTAAATCTCTTCCATACTTTTGTAAGGATTGGTAAGTATCTTCAGGATTTTGAGAAGTAACTCTTTGAGTTCCCCTTACATCTTTTAAAGCTGAAAGAACTGCATCTCTTGAAACTCCGTTATCTCTTAATAATTGTCCTGCTTTTCCTTCATTATCAGATAAAGCCAAGAGCAAATGTTCTGTAGAGATAAATTCATCTTTTAAATTTTTTGCTTCAGTTGATGCTGCATCAAAAAGCTTTGCCATATTATTAGACATCTGCTGATTACCAATTCCGGCTCCGCTTACTTTTGGTAAAGATTCAAGGATCTCATTAATTTTTAACTTAATTCTGTTAATATTTCCGCCAGCTTTCTGCATAATAGTATCAGCAATATTTCCCTGTTCCTGGATTAATGCAGCTAATAAATGTTCCGGTTCCAAAACCTGGTTGTTATAATTCTGTGCAATCTCAATTGCTGTCTGAATTATTCCCTGTGCTTTTACTGTTAGTTTATTAAAATTGAATGCCATAATATTCTCCTTATCATCATCTTATTTTTTTCTTAAATCTTTTAACTGTTCAAATAGTCTTTTCTCTTCATCAGAAATATTTTTAGGAATTTCCAATAAAATTTTTACAAATAGATCTCCTCTTTCATTGGGATTATCAGCTTTGTTCATTCCCATTCCTTTTACTTTAAGCATCTTTCCGTTTTGGGTTTCATTTGGAATAGTAATATTAATTCTTTTTCCATCCAAAGTTGTGATTTCTTTTTTCCCACCAAGAATTGCAGTATAAATATCTACATTTAAATCTAAATAAAGATCATTATTTATTCTTTCAAAAAATGGATGCTTTTCTATCTGAATTGTTAAATATAAATCACCTTTTTTTCCACTGCTTATTCCCTCAGCGCCCTGATTTTTTAATCTTAATTTTTTTCCTTCTTCTACACCTGGAGTTATTTTAACTCTTTAAGTTTTTCCATCAACTGTAATTTGTCTCTCAGTTCCTTGATGAGCTTCTTCTAAAGAAATATTTAAAACTGCTTCATAGTCATTTCCTTTTTGAGGTATGTTAGAAAATCCACTTTGACTGTTTGAAAATCTGCTGCCTGAGCCGAAGAAGCTTTCAAAGAAATCTGAAAAGCCGCCGACTTTCCTAAATAAATCATAAAAATTTCCTGAGAAATGATATCCACCGCTTTGCTGGCTTTGATTAAAATTTCTGAACCCTTCATCACTACCGGTACCTGCTGATTGATATTGTTTCCAATTGCTTCCAAGCCTGTCATACTTTTTTCTTTTCTTAGGATCTTTTAAAACTTCATAAGCTTCAGATACTTCTTTAAATTTTTCTTCAGCAGTTTTATCATTGGGATTTTTATCCGGGTGATATTTTTTTGCTAACTTTCTATAAGTTTTTCTTATCTCATCTTCAGATGCAGTTTTTTCAATGCCAAGTATTTTATTATAATCTTTAAATTCCATACTTGAATTTGGTAAATGATAAAAATTGAAGAATGATAAAATTTACTAACCCCTCAACAGCAAGTGATGTACCATATAAAGAAAATCGGCATAACTTATTTTATTACAAGAAGATATGGGTGTATAATTTGAATTTATTTAATTTGTCATTTTGGCAGTATAATATTGTAGAATATAATAAATTGACAATAAGAAAGCCATTATTACATAGTTAGATGCAATTTCATTCTTTGTGAAAGGCATATTACTTCTTAGCCTAATGGATGAATTGTAAATTGTTAAACGAACTTTATTTTGTTAATTTTGCAAACTTTATAATCCAATTTCTTTATGAATAAATCTTTTGATAACGATACTATAACAGCAATAGCTACCCCATCAGGAGTTGGAGCTATTTCAGTTATTAGAGTCAGTGGAGCAAAAGCAATTGAAATAGTTGATGAGATCTTTACTGGTAAAAATAATTTGAAGGATTCAGTTTCTCATACAATTCATTATGGAAAAATTAAGGACTCTTCAAATAATCTTATTGATGATGTACTGGTTAGTATATTCAAGGCCCCACACTCTTATACTGGGGAGGATTCAGTAGAAATAAGCACACATGGAAGTCCTTTTATTACAAAAAAAATTATTGAAATTCTTATTGAAAAAAAGGTTAGAATAGCTGAACCAGGAGAATTTACGAAAAGGGCCTATTTGAATAACAGATTAGATCTTACTCAAGCTGAAGCTGTTTTGGACATTATTAATTCCAGAACAGAGGCTTCTTTATTAGGAGCCAGAAACCAACTTGATGGTTTATTGTCTTCTAAAGTTCAGGAATTAAGACAAATGTTGCTGGATTCCGCATCTTTTATTGAATTAGAGCTGGATTTTGCTGAAGAAGATGTAGAATTGATTAAGAGTCCTGAGCTTATAAAAAGAATTGAAAGTATAATTTTTGAAATAAATAAGCTTACAAATACATATAATTTTGGAAGGGTTATCCGGGATGGTGTAAATGTAGCCTTGGTAGGAAAACCAAATGTTGGTAAATCTTCCTTATTAAACTATATTTTGAAGGAATCCAGAGCAATCGTAAGTCCAATTCCAGGTACAACCAGAGATGTGATCAGAGAGGAAGTTTCAATTGATGGAATTTTATTTAGATTTTTTGATACAGCTGGAATTAGACTATCAGAGGATGAAATTGAAAAAGAAGGCGTTTTAAGAAGCAGAAATGTTATAAAAAATGCTGATGTAATTTTACTAATTGAGGATATTTTCCAGAATGGCTCCAATGAATTATTCAAAGAAATAACTTCTTTTTCAAAACCTGAAAAGATACTTAAGGTAATAAATAAAATTGATCTTGGAAGAAATTTTTCAAAACAAGGAGATATATTTATCTCAGCTCTTACCGGAGAAGGAGTTGAATTTTTGTTTGTTAAACTAAAGGAAATTACCACAGATACATCAATATATACAGAAAGATCTGCTGTTGTTTCAAATATTAGGCATTATGACTGCTTGAAGAAAGCAAAGGAAAATTTAGAAGGTTCATTAAAATCAATTAATAATAACTTGAGTGGCGAATTTATAGCTCTGGATATAAGAGATGCAGTTTTAAGTTTAGGTGAGATAATTGGTGAAGTTACTTCGGAAGATCTGTTAAATAATATTTTTTCAAAGTTCTGTATTGGGAAATAAGTTTCACGTGAAAACTGATCAGTGAATGAAAATTGTTTTCACGTGAAACTTAAAAATGTGATTTTATGAAAATTTTTAATTTAATTGTAATTGGCGGAGGGCATGCCGGAATTGAGGCAGCTTCTGCTGCTGCAAATATGGGTTGTTCCGTTGGGTTAGTTACGATGGATAAATATGCTATTGGAAGAATGTCCTGTAATCCTGCCATCGGCGGAACTGCAAAAGGTCATCTTGTGCGTGAGGTAGATGCTCTTGGTGGAGTAATGGGGAAAATAGCTGATAAAACCGGAATTCAATTCAGAATGTTGAATAAATCTAAAGGTCCAGCTGTTTGGTCTCCAAGATGTCAATCAGACCGGAAACTTTATTCTGAAGAAGCTTTTAGAATAATTAATGAAAACTCCAATATTACGATAATCGAAGATTCAGTCGTTGATATTTCAGTTGAAGTTAAAAAGATTAAGGGAGTTAAAACTGTTAAAGGGGAAGAGATAGGATGCAAAGCTTTAATTCTTTCGTCCGGTACTTTTCTAAATGGGTTGATGCATACAGGAGTAAATTCTAATAAAGGCGGTAGATTTGGAGAAAAACCGGCAATAGGAATAACAGAAACTTTAACTTCTTTAGGTTTCGAAACTGGTCGATTGAAAACCGGTACTCCCCCACGTCTTTCCAGAAATTCTATTAATTTTGATATTCTTGAAGAGCAGCCGGGGGACGAAAACCCCCAACCATTTTCTCATTTTACAGATTCAACTCACTTCCCTTTCCTCCCACAGTTAAGTTGTTATATAACCTATACTAATCTGGAAGTTCATGAAATTCTTAAAAAAGGATTTAATGAATCTCCTATGTTTACCGGAAGGATTAAAGCCGTCGGACCAAGATATTGCCCTTCCATTGAAGATAAAATTGTGCGGTTTAAAGATAAAGCCCAACATCATC
>JAUSIA010000471.1 GCA_030648225.1 Ignavibacteria bacterium
CTTGCAGCAGGTTTCGTTTTATGATCTGCATATGCAACACCGAGATACCTGTTATTATCATTATCACCTATAACATTTTCAGAAGGCGAAAGATCTTTTATTTCATACCATGCAATTGCATCAACATTTCCGGTCGATGTAACAAGAGTTAAAGTTTTAAATAGTTGTTTTGCTTGGTATTCGGGTGTATGTTCATATTCGTAATAAGCAGAGTAACTATCTGAAACTCTTGCGCTTTTTCTGAAGGTACTGTAGCCAACTTCTGCCATCCAGATTGCCTGATTATTTCCATATCTCCAGATTACATCATGTACTTCATTTACATATTCAACAACACTTTCAATAGGATGACGATGCCATGTCTCGTAATAGTTATGCATGTTGACGATATCAAAATATTCACTCAACTTAAAATCACGGAACATCTCCATTAAAAAATATGGATCATAGGCAATCCCCGGAAAAACAATTTTAGCTTCAGGATCAGCTTCCTTGACCGCAACAGCCCCGATCTTTAAAAATTTTGCAAACTGATCTTTTGTTCCCTGCCAGTAAATCCAAATATCAGGTTCATTCCAGAGTTCCCAGGTTTTTATTTTATCTTTATATCTTGTTACAAGTGCTTTAACGAAATCTCCGTAAGCCTCATAATCCTTAGGCGGGTAATTCCAATAAAACATTGTATCCTTTGCACCTGTTGAATTCCACATTGGGATATAACAGATATAAGGAACGAGCGTAAGACCATATTCATTAACGGCAGTATTTACATAATCATCCCAGAAAAGCCAATTGTATGTTCCTTCTTTTGATTCAATTGCATCCCAGCCGAATGAAATTCTTAAAAACTTTATCCCATGTTTTTTAAGAAATTCAAAATCATTCCTGATAATTTCCATTGTTGTTGTTTCTTCAGGATAATCTTCACAAAGCCCAACAGGAATGTGATAATATTCTGATGTTATAGGATTAGTTAATTGATCATAAATTAATTTATCGGTCTGAGCAAAGACTGATGAAATAAATGTTATTAAAACCATAATTTGTAAATGAATAAATTTCTTGGGCATCTTAATTCTCCTTTAATTTAGATCTCATTATTCTAACTTTTTGTAAATAGACAAAATTGTTATGCTGAACTTGTTTCTCCGAAGGAGTCCTTCGGACAGCATCTTATATGCTCATTGAAAGGATTCCAAAACAAGCCTGCCTGCCGGACAGACAGGTTCGGAATGACAAATAACTAAACCTCTTCTCTCCAGAGATCTCTTCTCCAGTAAAAATTCTTTAATCCATCCATTTCAGCTTTTGAAAGAACTTCATCATTACTTGCCGCGGAATTAAGTTCTGCCTGTCTTGCAGTTCTTATACCAGGGATTACTGTACTGACAGCATCATTGTTTAAACAGAATCGCAAAGCATATTCAGCCATATTAATATCAGGATGATTTTTATTTTTATATTTCCTTATCTCTTCAACACGTTCAAAAACTGCCTTTAAATTGTTACCTCTGAAATAATGCTTCCGGACATCACCTTCTGGAAATTTTGTATCTAAAGTAAATTTTCCTGTTAAAGATCCTTCATCAAAAGGAACACGAACTATCACTGCTTTATTTAATCTTTTACAAACCGGGAAAAGATTGAAGGAAGGATATTGATCAAAAATATTATAAATGACCTGAACTGAATCAACTTTATCCAATGCAAAAGCCCCAATCACACTATCAGGAGTTGTATCGTGAACTGAAACACCGATTACACGAATCTTTCCCTGCTCTTTTAATTTCATCATTGCTTCAAACCATTCATCTCTTAAATTAAAAGCAGGTGCCCAGGAATGGAACTGATAAACATCAATATAATCTCTCTGCAGTTTTTTTAATGAACCCTCGCACCGTTCAATAATATATTCCGGCGGAAAGGATTTCATTACATCATAATTTTCAGGAGGGGGCCAGGGAGTTCCTTCTTTTGGAGGAACTTTTGTAGCAACATAAATTTCTTCTTTTCTTTCCTTTAAAACCGTCCCGATTATTTCTTCACTATGCCCCTTGCCGTAACCTTGTGCCGTATCGATAAAATTTATTCCAAGATCAATTGCTTTATTCAAAGCGATAATTGATTCATTATCATCCTGGTATCCCCACATATCTCCGCCGATTGCCCATGCCCCAAAGCTTATTTCAGAAACCTTCCAGCCAAGACTTCCGAATTTTCTATACTTCATTTTTCCTCCCCTGATTAATTTTTAGTTAAAAGTTACTCCTGCTATCAAAATAATATTTGCATAAGGTGTTGCTTCACCCGTTCTTACAAAAACTGTTCTCCCATTTTGGCGTGTAATTTCTTTAAACATTTCATGAGATACTTTTTGTAGTTTTATGCCATTCATTAAAGATTGAATTTCTTTCAAAACCGATTCATTCTTTTTAACAATTTCTGCTGCAATTATAGCTTTTTCCACCTCTAATTCTTCAAGAATAATTTTAAGTGTTTCGATAAACCGGGGAATATTTTTTGTTAATGCAAGATCAATAACTTCTGCATTTCGCGGAATAGACAACCCGCTGTCGCAAATCACTAATTTATCAGTATGGCCCAATGCCGCAACAACTTTAGAAAGCGGGCCATTTAATATTCCATTTTTTTTCATAATAATACCTCCCTCAGTTGGCTAACTTATAAAGTTCTAAATCTTCCAAACGCGGCAAAGAACTCTGCGCACCCATCTTTGTAACCGCGAATGCAGCAACAGAATTTGCAAGTTGAATTGCTTTACCGATTTCTTCGCCATTCGAAAGAGCATAAGCAATAGCTCCATTAAAAGCATCTCCCGCGCCGGTTGAATCAACCACCTTGATTTTTTTAGCAGGAAAAATTTCTTTTCTTTCTTTACTTAAAAGGTAAGCCCCTTTTTCCCCCATAGTTACAATTACGTTTTTCACGCCCTTATTCAGAAGCTCTTCGGCAGCCATCTCAATACTCTTTTCGTCTTTTACAGAAATACCAGAAAGTAATTCTAATTCAGTCTCGTTGGGGGTTAAATAATCAACCAATGACAGCAGTTTTTCCGAAAGTTCAAGGCCAGGTGCGGGATTTAGAATAAAAATATTTCCATTTTGTTTTGCAATTCTCGCAGCCTCAAGAATTGTAAAGATTGGGATTTCCAGTTGTGTAATAACAACTTTAACTTCTTTAAATATTTCTTTTTTACTTTCAACATCATCCGGAGAAAGGTTCATATTACTGCCGGATATAACTACAATTTCATTTTCTCCTTTTCCTTCAACGGTAATTAATGCTGTGCCGGTATTCTCATTTTCATCAATTAATAAATGATGAATATCCACGCCCTCTTTTTTCATATTCTTTGATAAACTTTTTCCAAAATCATCATTTCCCATCCTTCCAAGGAAAAAAGTTTTTGCGCCAAGCTTCGCACAGCAAACTGCCTGGTTAGCTCCTTTTCCGCCGGGAAACATTTCGAACTTTTTTCCGAAAATAGTTTCTCCCGGCTGCGGAAATTTTTCTACTGAAATAACCAGATCCATATTAGCACTTCCAATAACTAAAACCCCCTCACGTTTCATTCTATCAACTCCCTTACTTATTCAATTGTTAAGTGGTATTTATATGAATGCTCAATTTTTGGTTGAACAAAAATTCCTGATTTTTTCTGAATTGCTTCGAGAATATTAATTAAAGTGTTTGTTACTTTAAGTTTGATCTTATTATTTCCGGATTTTAACATGTTTGTTATATCAACCTTATACGGATGCCATGGAACAACAATACCTTCATTATCATTTACAATAACTTCAAGAACATCTTCACCGCAATCAACATTTAAGAAAAGTTTTCCGTCAAGATATTTTTCAGGAATATCAAAATCTGTTTCATAAACTCCTGTACCTGAATAAAAAGGATAACCCTGCTTTGTCCAGTCACCAATTTTCATTGTTGATTTTTTCTCTGAAATTTTAAATCCCTTTTCATTTTTCTCAAGAGCAAAATCACCTATAATTTTTAAGAGATCGAGAATACCATCCGTTCTCCTGTTTGCAATTAATTTTATTGCAACAATATTTTTCCCTTTTTGGATGAATGATTGAATATCAACTTCTTTTATTTCCGCATCCAGCTTGCTTCGTTTGCCTTTGTCCTTAACTTCATTTCCGTTTATAAATAATTTGTATTCGCTTCCGCTGAAACCATCAATTAATAATCTCATATTTGAAGGAAGGTTTCCTATTTCAAATGATGTACGGTAACATAAAGTTACAGGATAAATTTCTTTATCTCTTTCCTGGGGAAGCTGCATTTCCCATGCACCATTTGTAACATCGAGCCAGCTATAGTCATCAAAATCAGGTTTGTAAAATTCAGTATCTCCATTTCCTTCTGCTACTTTCATTTTCCAGTTTGATATACAGAGAACATTATCATCTTCTGTTTTAAATGAAAATTGTTTAGGAAGAATTATTGGCCTTAAGGATTTTCTACTTTTTTCTTTAACTGATTTTACC
>JAUSIA010000492.1 GCA_030648225.1 Ignavibacteria bacterium
TAAGAAATCAAGAGATGTAGATGCGGCAAAAAACAATTTGATGAAAAAGTTTAAGCTGTCTGAGATCCAATCAAAAGCGATTCTTGATATGCGTCTCCAGAGACTGACCGGGCTTGAAAGAAAGAAGATTGAAGATGAATATAAAGAAACTATTAAGCTTATCGAAAGACTGAAAGGTATTCTTGATAATGAAGAACAAAGATATCAAATAATTAAAGATGAATTGCTTGAAATAAAAAAGAAATATGGTGATGAGAGAAGGACAGAGATTGTATATGATTATACCGAATTCTCACTCGAAGATATTATTGCAGATGAAGATGTAGTTGTAACAATATCTCACCAGGGGTTTATAAAAAGATTTCCAGCAAGCGGTTATAAAAAACAGGGCCGGGGCGGAAAAGGTGTAACAGGTGCAGGTACTAAAGAGGATGATTTTATTGAGCATATGTTCATAGCATCCACGCATCAATATATTCTTTTCTTTACAGATAAAGGAAGATGCTATTGGCTTAAGGTTCACGAAATTCCTGAAGCCGGGCGAGCTGCAAGAGGGAGATCAATAATAAATCTCCTTCAGAAAGAGAAGGAAGAAAATATAACTGCCTTTGTGGCGGTTAAGGAATTTACAGACAATCAGTACCTTGTTATGGCAACCGAACAAGGAACCATAAAGAAAACGGTTCTTTCAGCTTATGGTAATGTTCGCAAAGGTGGAATAAATGCTATAAATCTTAATGCCGGTGACAGGCTGATTGAAGTTAAGATGACTGATGGCAGCAGCGATCTTGTCCTTGGGACAAGAAACGGTATTGCTATCAGGTTCCATGAAAAAGATGTTAGAGATATGGGAAGGACTGCAACAGGCGTAAGAGGAATAAGATTAGGAAAAGGCGATAAGGTTGTTGGACTTCTCGTTATTAGAAGGAACGATACAATTCTTGTTGTTACCGAAAAAGGTTATGGCAAACGTTCTGATATTAATGATTACAGGATAACACACCGCGGCGGTAAGGGAGTTATTACTGTTAAAACAACAGATAAAGTCGGTAAGATGATAGCATTGATGGAAGTAATTGATACAGATGAACTTGTTATTATCACATCCCAGGGAATGGTTATAAGACAGAGCGTTAAAGCTCTCCGCGTTATGGGAAGAAATACGCAGGGCGTAAGAGTAATAAGACTGAAGGATGACGACACAATTGCGGATATTGCAAAAGTGCTGCCCGAGGACGAAGAGGAAGTGAACGGACAAGAGTAATATTAAAGTAACATGAAAGCCATATAACGTCTGGCAAAACAACGTAATGCCGCACTAATGCAGTGTCAATGGAATGGTGCGGCATTAAGATTCTCGGCTCTGACTTCGCGTGTCGTTGTTTTGGCTGTTATGTGCAGTTGCCCGTTGATTTCGTTTCAGAAAAAACAAGCCGCTCACTACACAAGAGTGAGAGTACGAACCGTGCGAGTGTCGTCCTGACGAGTTCTTTGAATCTTCTCTCGTCCTATTTTTTCTCGTTCAGGGGGTCGACAGGTATCAAGTCAAATTTGCCGGGCTGTTCCCAGAGGAAAATGCAGGGGGCGTCGGTACCGGCAGCACTGACATGCTTGACTACGCTTGGCATAGAAAGATATGAGCCAGGCCCACATCGTTTCTCAGTTTCGCCCTCAGGTGTTTCGATCAAGGTTCCTGATACAACGACAACCTTTCCGTCGCTGGAGTGGGTATGCAACGGGCTTTTGAATCCAGCAGGGAACTTTATGAAAGCACCGAATGCACCTTTTTCATAATTTCCCCAAAGATTTGCTATCATAACTCCTGGAGGCCCACCTTTAAGCTGTTCCCACTTGATGTCTTCAGCAGGCCAAATTACAGCCTCCTGAGCATTAACCATTTTTCCACATACTAACAGTGCAACGATAAGAAAAGAAAATGCAACTTTAGCTTTCACGGAGAACCTCCTTAAATTATTTATAAATGATTTAGCACTTAAATTTTTGAAAAATAAAAAATCTAAAGTTCTTAGCCTTAGAATAAGATTTAAAGATATTCAGTGTTTATTAAATATTATCATTACAAAAAGCAGGAAGGATAAAATTTCGGATTCTGCTGTTCATAATATAAATTACTTTTTCAGTTGAGTCAATAATTGAATAAAATATTTATTATCCTTTGATTCGGTTTTACAAAATATCATAAACGATGATGAAAGAAAGATTATTATGAGAAACTTAGTACTTGGCGCCACAGGTAGTTTGGGAAGTGCAGTTGTTAAGGCGCTTGTTGAATCAAAAGAAAACAGCAAAGCATTTGCAAGAAGCAGAGAAAAAGCTGAACAGTATTTTAAGGGATATGAAAACAAGATTGAGATTGTTGCCGGCAATGCAGCAAATGAGAAAGATGTTTTAAAAGCATCTGCGAATGCAGATAATATTTATTACTGTATTCATATTCCGTATCCAAGATGGGAGAAAGAGGCGAGAGAACTCTTTTCCGTTTCAATAAATGCAGCAATTAATAGTAATGCGAAACTGATCTTTCCCGGTAATGTTTATGTATATGGACTTCCCGATTACAATCCTGTTGATGAAAAGCATCCATGGAAAGCACATACTAAGAAAGGCAGAATTAGAATTGATATGGAAAATATGTTAAAGGAATCAAAAGAAAAGAGAGGATTGAAATATTCAGTTGTAAGAATGCCGGACTTCTATGGACCTTATGTTATAAATGAATTCTATGAGAAAATATTTTTTAATGCTTTAGATGGAAAAACAATCCAATGGTTTGGCGATCTTGATATGCCGATAGAATTTATTTTTATTGAAGATGCGGGCA
>JAUSIA010000002.1 GCA_030648225.1 Ignavibacteria bacterium
TACCAGGTTGAAAAACCAGATAACTGGCTTGCTTACGGAAATCCCTGGGAAATTATAAGACGAGAGTTAACATATACTGTTAAGTTTAATGGCAGGGTAGTTTCGTTTACAGATGAAAAGGGGAAATTAGTATTCAAATGGGTTGATACTAAAGATGTTGTAGCAGTTGCTTATGATGTTCCGGTTCCCGGATATAAAACAAACACAGTAAACAATCTCAGGTTATGGGAAGCAAAGCCAACTAAGGAATTTGATTTTGAAGAATTTAATATGGGTAATTATGTTGCAGCCGTTCAAAGTAAAACCGAATCTGAGAATATTTCAAAAGTGCTTTATCCCAATGATACAATTACAGAAGGGAAATTTCTACGGTTAAGGCAGCAATATTTTTTCGTTTCTGCAACACTGCAGGATATAATCAGGAAATATCATATCAATCATAAAAAGTTTGATCAGTTCTCAAAGAAGGTTGCAGTACAGTTAAATGATACACACCCTGTTATTGCAATCCCTGAACTTATGAGAATTTTAATAGATGAAAATAATTTAAGCTGGGATGAGGCCTGGGATTTAACGGTTGGAACCTTTGCTTATACAAACCACACAGTTGTTCCCGAAGCGCTTGAGGAGTGGTCTGTAAAAATTCTCGAAGAACTTCTTCCGAGGCATTTGCAGATCATCTATGAAATCAACAGGAGATTCCTGGAGTATGTAAAAGTAAAATATTCGACAGATGATTTAGTGCTTTCTCAGATGTCAATTATCAGGGAAGGTGCTGAGAAGAAAATCAGGATGGCAAACCTTGCAATAGTAGGCTGCCATACAATAAACGGTGTTGCAGAGCTTCATACAAAAATTCTTAAAGAGAAAATCTTTTATCACTTCTATAGACTTTTCCCCCAGAAATTTAAAAATGTTACAAACGGGATTACTCCAAGAAGATGGCTGAAGACAGCAAACCCTCTGTTATCAGGAATAATCTCAGATAAAATTGGAGACAAATGGATTACTGAACTGAGTGAATTGAAAAGGATAGAGAAATTTATTAATGATAAAGATTTCCTTGAGAACTGGAGAACGGTAAAGTGGTTGAGCAAAAAACTTCTTATAGGACATATTGAACGTGAACATAGTATTAAAATAAACCAGGAATCTTTGTTTGATGTTCAGATAAAAAGATTCCACGAATATAAAAGACAATTGCTGAATGTTCTTCATATAATTACTCTCTATAATAAGATTAAAGCAAATCCAAAAATCAATATGGTTCCCCGTACAGTTATATTTGCCGGGAAAGCCGCACCTGCATACTACCAGGCAAAAATGGTAATTAAGCTTATTAATTCTGTAGCAGATGTTGTTAATAATGACCCTGATGTTGGTGATAAGCTGAAAGTAGTTTTCCTTAAAAACTATTCCGTTACACTTGCAGAAAAAATAATTCCGGCATCCGATCTTTCAGAACAAATTTCCACTGCTGGATTTGAGGCATCAGGTACAGGTAATATGAAGTTTGCGCTGAATGGTGCGCTAACAATAGGGACAATGGATGGAGCTAATATAGAAATACGTGAAGAAGTTGGTGAAGAAAATATTTTCATTTTTGGGCTCCTGGCAGAAGAAGTGGAGAAGCTTAAACAGAAAGGTTATAATCCTAAAGAATTTTATAACAGGATTCCCGGGTTGAAGAGAGTAATTGATATGATTGCCGGCGATTACTTTAATCAGAGAGAGCCGGGAATATTCAGCGATATTATTAATGGCTTAATGAATGTCGATTACTACTGCCTCTTTGCTGATTATGAATCGTATATTAAAACTCAGGATAAAGTGAGCGAACTTTATGCAAACCCGGATGAATGGACAAAAAAATCAATTCTAAACGTTGCAAGGATTGGAAAATTCTCAAGCGACAGATCAGTTAAAGAATACGCTGATAAAATATGGAAAGTTAAACCTGTAAAAGTTGAGGTGGATTGAAATTTTATTATTGTTTGTTATTAAAAATTCAGGTTGTTTGGAAATTAATTCAATAGAGAAAAACACCAATCCTTGAGATTGCAAGTTCTATTTTATATGTTACAGACGTAATTCAAATAATAGTAAAAGGAAATTAAGTTGGTAACGGTCATTAAGAAAAGAACTAAGAAAGAAGAAATAAAAGACCTCTTATCATCCGCAAGCAATAAGGGGAAGCATCTGAAAGTTTCTAAATATTCAGGCAAGTTAAAACTCAAACAAAATCCACTTTCAATACAGAAAAAACTTAGAAATGAATGGGGCTAATCTTCTCACAGATACTAATATTCTTTTATATCTTTATCGAATTACTTACATTCAAAAAGCTAATCCCCGGTTGGAATTTGTGAAAAAGCAGATTTAGCAAAGATTACTATAAAAAGTATAAATATTGTAATACAGTTTTTCATAACGCCCTCTAATATTTTGTTTATATAATGATTGATAGAAAGAAAAACCCCACTCTCAGAAAATCCCTCTCCACTTTTCAAAAAAATATTAGCCCCTCTAAATCTCCCCATCAGTCTCGTCGAAGCGCCGGAGCCTTGACGGAAAGGAAGACTTTTAATTAGAAACGTTTGCCAGAAATTGTGTGAATATTGAAAGTATGGTATGTAAAGTTTTGATTTGTTATTTTTAAAGTAGGAAATTGATCTAAACGAAAATGAAGAACATAATTAATTGAAAAAGGTGCGAAATGGATTGGAAGCTCTATATAGTTTCAGATAAGGAAGTATTATTGGGTAAGCCAACTGTTAAGGGAACAAGATTATCAGTTGATCATATTGTCTCCTTGCTTGCGCAGGGATGGAGTGAACAACAAATCATGGAAAATTACCCACGGCTTACTAAAGAGAGCTTAAAAGCTGTTTTTTCATATATTCATGAATGTATACAAGATGGGCTTCTTTTTACTCAAACTAAAAAAACCGCTTGATGAAACTGCTGGCAAATGAAAATTTTCCTTTAGTAAGTGTAAATGTACTAAAGGAACTTGGTTATGATACTAAAGCAATTGGAGTTGATGACAAAAGCATTTCTGATAAGCAGGTAATAGAATTGGCAAGTAGAGAAAACAGATTAATTCTGACTTTTGACAAAGACTATGGTGAGCTTATCTTTCGTTATAGCTACAAACCTCCCGCTGGTATAATTTTTCTACGCCTGAACAAATATACTCCTGATGAGCCTGCGAAAATTGTTCATAAGCTTTTGAGTGATAGGCTGTTAAAGACTAAAAAGAATCTAACAGTGTACGATGGTAAAACAATTCGACAGCGCAAATATTGAGATATTTTGTTTCTATAATTAAGAACCTCCTTAAAAATGCCCTCTCCA
>JAUSIA010000010.1 GCA_030648225.1 Ignavibacteria bacterium
TACATTTTTTGAACGAACTTATTTCTCAAAATCTTCTTCAGGATTTTATAACCAATATCATTTTTAACCAGACCATCACCATGTGCAAGATAAAACTTTGAACCATTTAACACAGTGCTAATATCATTCTCATATAATTTAGCACCGATTTCTACGTCAAAAAAATCCCTATGCATAAAATCATGATTGCCAATTATATAGTGAATTTTAACTCCATTTTCAGTTATCTCTTTTAGAGCAGCTAAAGTTTTGAAAAAACCTTTCTGATAAACCCGTTTGTACTCAAACCAGTAATCAAACAAATCGCCAAGAATAAAAAGTTCATTGCAATTATCTTTAGCAAAACGAAGAAATTTTACGAGTAAATCTTCTTTTTGTTTCTCCACTTCTTTACTTCTTAAGCCAAGATGGATATCAGAGATGAACAGGTAAGTATTATTCACAATTCACTTTATTTTTGACCAGTAATTTAAGAACTGAGGTAATGAAAGTCATTAGTTCCTTAATTGTCTGATGCTGACATTAGTTATTGGTCATTGGTGATTAGTTATTAGTTATTGGTCATTGAGTTTATTTCCGCTTTATTCTGATATCAGCCAACAACCAATAATCAGGGTCAACAACAACACTATCAGGTTCAAATTTCAATTCATGAAATAAAACTCCTTTCCTTTCATTTATTGTGAAACGAGCATTTTCATATTTCCCATTCTTATCAATAAATTGAAGTTCGACAGGAAAATGAAATTCTTTATATCTATCCTGAAATTGTCGGAAATCAATTTTAATATTAATATCATTATTTTTTACGGACTCAATTGCCCATTCAATATTCATTTTTATCTGGTCATCCCCTTCATAAACCCATTGATCAAAGAATTTTGTAAGATCTTTACCGGAGACTTCTTCACAGACATTTTTAAAATCATTTGTGGAAGCAGATTTATATTTATACTCCTCAAAATAATTTCTAAGGATTCTAATAAAACTTGAATCTCCAACTTCCCACCGGAGCATATGTAAAACCCAGGCACCTTTATCATAAATTGTCTGGTTAAACAAATTATCTCCAGGGTCGTATAATCTTCCTGTAAAATTATCCTGGTACTTTGAAAGCATTGTAGATTTCAGCGCATCCAAACCTGCTGTGTGTTCATAATAAAGTGCTTCAGAATAGGTTGCGAAACCTTCATTTAACCATATATCTTTCCAGGTTTTAGGTCCAACTGCATTACCCCACCAATGATGGGCAAGTTCATGAACATAAATATCAGTAAAGAATTTTCTCCCGCTTATAAAGTTAGAACCAATTCCAGTTATCGTCTGATGTTCCATAGCACCAAGCTGCCATAGAAATTCAGCTACCCCATACTTCTCTTTCATAAAAGGATATTCACCAAAAGTATTCGCAAAGAACTCTATCATTTGTGGATGCTCCTCAAAATCTTTCTTTGCATTTTCAAGATGCTCTGGGAAAACATAGTATTCTAATGGCAATGAATCCTTAGTAATATCTGAATAGTAATAGTCCTTAAAGTTCGCATATTCTGAGGAATAAACAGAGATAAGATAAGTTGAGATAGGATACAGAATTTTCCAGTGCGCCGTTTTTCTTCCATCAATTATATCTTCATCTATTAAAACGCCATTTGAAACAGAAGTATATATTGAATCATTTGTAATATGAATATCCGCCAGAGCTTTATCATCAGGAATATCATTGCAGGGATACCAGGTTGATGCAAAAGTGGGCTCGCTTAAATTATAAATAACCGATCTGCCATTTATCTCTCCAAACACAAAAGATGAAAGACCCATCCGTTTCGGTTTCCCTTCATAATGAATCTCCACAATAAAAGTATCATCTATTTCTTCTGTAAAAGGAATTGATAATCTTGTACCTTCATGAGAATAAGAAACATCTTCTCCATTAAGAGTTAAATAGTTTATTTTCATGTTATCATAGAAGTTTAAATCCAGTTCAGGCAGATATTTATCTTTAAATGTACCAGTAATTTCAGCTTTACCAAGAAGCATTTTCTTATCAGGATATAGATCAAAGCTTAAATCATAATGAAGAATATCAGTATTATATTGATTCCCTGAAATATAGTTTGAAGGAGTATTTATATGAGGTAATCCAATTAATTGCTGTTTAACAAATTTTACATTACTGGAAGCTGTTTCCAGGGATTCTTTAACGGGTGATAAACCATACTTCCATCCAATAACAAAAAAAATAGCAAAAGCACAAAAGGAAAAAAATCCAGTTTTTGTTTTCACAGTCACCGTTTATTGAATTTATTTTTTAAAGTTCATTAAACAAATAAAGATATCTTTACTTTAAATTAACAACTTGTAAGATTGCCAATCAAATCATATTTCAATATATTATTAACAAGTAAGAAAAAGGAAAGGTTATGATTTTCCCTGGTTCATCAATCCTTAGAGAAACAATTGCAATGCTGTTAGCTGGTGGTCAGGGAGAAAGATTATATCCGCTTACAGCTTTCAGAAGCAAACCTGCAGTTCCTTTCGGAGGTAAATACCGCATCATTGATTTTGCTTTATCAAACTGTCTCAATTCCGGTTTCAGAAAAGTTTACGTTCTTGTACAGTATAAATCCGATTCTCTTAATCAACATATACTTGAAGCATGGAGTATTTTTAATCCCGAGTTAGGTGAGTTTATTTATTCTATTCCTCCCCAAAGAAAGATGAACAACGACTGGTATCTTGGTACTGCTAATGCTATTTACCAGAATTTAAATCTTTTCTCAAATGAAAGGAAGGCAAGATGGGTTTTAATTCTCAGTAGTGATCATA
>JAUSIA010000013.1 GCA_030648225.1 Ignavibacteria bacterium
TATATGGCTTATCTTAATAAGTTTGATAATGATGATAAAAAAGATAAAGCTCATTATTATTTTGGCAGGAAATCTATTTTTTACAAAGTATGTCCACGCTTTATAGCAGACAGGCTTGAGAAAGCGTGGAATCATTTTCAAAAAAAAGAATATAAAGAAGCAGAAGAAATTTTTAAGTACACACTTGACAGAGCCGAAACATATTCTTCTGTAATTGGTCTTGCAAACACACTTGCTGAAACAGGAAGAAGAGTTTCTTCAATTACTGTAATAAAAAGATATTTAAATAATTTTGAAAACACAGCTTATCACTATAACCTTGAATTTAATTTAGCAGATTTATATGCAGAGAATGGAAATATTGAAATGGCTGATTCCATCTACCAAAAATTATTCAGTCAGAATCCCAACACGACTATTTATTATCTATCTGATTTAAGAAGTGTTTTGCTTAATAAAAAAAATCTTATAAAAGATTATCTTTCAGGGAGCAATACGGAAAAATTTTCTATACTAAAAGATCTAAACAAAAAAAGTTATATATACTCTTCCTTTCCCGTTTTGGTTGATCTTTCAAAAAATCTGGATAACGATTACTCAGCTTTTATAAAACAATTTGATAAAACTTTGGTTGTGAATAATTATCTCTCTGCTTATGGTGTATATTATCTTTCAGAATATATGATGCAGAATCTTGATTTTAACCGCGCCCGTAAAATGGCGGTTTTATCTTTACGATTTAAAGAAGATTATAATTTATATCTTCTTTTAAAAGAAAATTATAAGAAGCTAAACTGGTTTTATCATAATTCAGAAAGAATCTTAAAAAATATAAGCCTTATTCAGGAATAATTAATTAAATAGCCGCGACCTTTAGGTTGTGGCCGCAAATAACCCGAAATCTATGGCTTTAGCCACAGTTTATAATTCTTAGTTATAATAAAAGATCTTAAGAAGAAGATAGAATGACTGAATATTCATCAGATAAAATATTAAAGCAGTTAAATGAACTGCCATTTATTTCGAAAGCGTCATTCATTGCAGAAGAAATGGGAGTTGAATTATTTGTTGTTGGTGGATATATAAGAGATATTCTTCTTGACAGAAAAAGATCAGAGATTGATTTTCTTATTGTTGGAGATGGAACAGAGTTCGCACAAAAATTTGCGAAGACACTTGGTGTTGAGAATATTTCTGTGTTTAAGAATTTTGGTACAGCACATTTCAGATATTGGGAACCATCCCGGCTTGAGTCGGGAGAAAATTTTGATTTAGAATTTGTCGGTGCGAGAAAAGAATCATACTCCCGCACAAGCAGAAAGCCTGATGTTATAGCCGGGACTTTTAAAGATGATATAAGCAGAAGAGATTTTACAATTAATACTCTTGCTGTTTCTTTAAACAAAAATAATTTCGGAGAATTGATAGATCTTTTCAATGGGATAAAAGATATAGAAGATAAGCTTATCAGAACTCCTTTAAATCCTGAAATTACTTTTGATGATGACCCATTAAGGATGATGCGGGCTTTTCGCTTTGCTTCCCAGCTTCAGTTTGAAGTTGCCCCGGAAATTATTGAAACTTCTAAAAAGCTTAAAGAAAGATTAAAGATAATATCCCAGGAAAGAATAACTGATGAATTCTTAAAAATTCTGGAATCTCCTCGGCCATCAATAGGTTTAAGATTATTGTATGATTCGGAACTAATGGAGGTTATCTTTCCTGAAATAAGTGATATGGCAGGAGTTGACCAGAGAAAAGATTATCATCATAAAGATGTTTTCCGCCATACTCTTATGGTAGTTGATAATATCTCTGAAGTGGCTGATAATGTTTGGTTAAGGTTCACAGCTTTGGTTCACGATATAGCTAAACCCGCAACCAAAAAATTTATTGAAGGAACAGGCTGGACTTTCCATGGTCATGAAGAAATGGGTGCAAGAATGATGAAGGGGATTTTCAGAAGAATGAAGCTGCCAATGAATAAACTTGAGTATGTATCAAAGCTTGTAAGATTGCACCTTCGCCCTATGGCATTGGCGGGTGAAGAAGTTACTGACTCAGCAATAAGAAGATTAATTGTTGATGCAGGAGAAGACCTTGAAGATTTAATTACTCTTTGCAGAGCAGATATTACCAGCAAAGATCCAAATAAAGTTTCTGAGTATCTTGGCAACTATGAAAGAGTGATGAAAAAAGTCTGGGAAGTTGAGGAGAAAGATAAACTTCGGGCATTTCAATCTCCTGTTGGAGGTGATGAGATAATGAAAGTCTGCAATCTTAAACCTTCAAAGAAAGTAGGTGAAATTAAAAAAGCGATTGAAGAGGCAATACTTGAAGGAAAGATCGGGAATAATTATGATGAAGCTTATAAGTATTTGCTGAAAATAAAGGATGAGTATTTGTAAAAAGGCTAAATAGGGGAGGGGTTTAATTTCCTCCCTTTACGAAAGGGAGGATAAAGGAGGGTTCTTTTCCTGCAATTCTCTAACTCTCAATTTAATCTTTTCGATAACAACATCAGCATTATTAAACACTCCTTCATTTCTAAACCTTAAAAATATTATTCCCAATGATTCTAAATAATCCTGCCTTTGTATGTCATATTCCAATTCTTCTTCTGTTAAATGTGTTTCTCCATCAATCTCTATAGCTAATCTTAGTTTTGGACAATAGAAATCAAGAACATAATGTTTAATACTGAACTGCCTCAAAAACCTTTCTCCTTCAATTTCCTTACGACGGATATTTAACCAAATAATCTTTTCCGCAAGAGTAATATTTTTTCTCAGATAACGCCGTTTTTCTTTTTCAGATTTCTTATTAAATAATTCTGTCATTATTCTATGTGCAAATTTTTAATTTGAAATTTGTAAAATGATCTTTCAGAAGCAAATAGGATTTTAGAATTTTCCTTCCTTTTAGAATTTGTGCTTCTTAAAGCAGAACCCCTCCTAACCTCCCCTTTCGTAAAGGGGAGGAATAAGCGTCCTCATCTTTCCTCCCTTTTTGAAAGGGAGGATAAAGGAGGGTTAAATTTTATAAAGTTTTTATTATATTTTTAAAAGAGAACCCCTTCCTAACCTCCCCTTTTGTAAAGGGGAAGGATTGTTTGATACAAGATTTTTAATTCTGTTTTTGTTTAAGTCTGATTCCCCAATTCCGCCGCATATGTATTTATCCAACCGCTTATAACTTAGAAAATTAAACGATAGATAAATCTTTTATTTTTGTACTGTATTTTAAGTTAATGTAACTTTGCATATATATTTTGTGTCTATATAGTACCCGAATGAAAATAAAAATTACAGGAGACATAATGCGATCTATTTTTTCGGCACGATCCCGACTTTTATCGGGAAAAGTCTTCATCCTGCTCTTAATTACATCTGCAGCTTATCCGCAGAAAGTTTTAACCCTTGATGAAGCGATAAATATAGCTCTTCAAAGAAATTCATTGTTGCAGATTGGCAGTAATAATTTAAAAACTTTTGAATCCGGTTTAATGGCTTCTTATGGAAATCTTCTCCCAACAATAAGTGCAAATGGAAACTGGGAATGGAGAAGAAATGATGATGCCGGAACTTCTTATAATATAGGTGGATTTGTATTAGATGTGCCTCCTTCAATTACGGAAAACAGAAGTTATTCTGTAGGTGCTAATGCTAACTGGACTCTGTTTGACGGTTTATCCAATATTGCCTACGTCTCTCAAAGTGAAAATGATCTTGACGCTGCAAGACTTTCTCTTGATAGACTGAAACAGGATGTGATGTTTCAAACCATTTCTTTCTACTATGAAGTCATTAACATTCAACAGTTATTAAAAGTTGCACAGGATGATGTTCTCAGGGAACAGAAGAATTTTGAGACAATAACAGAGAGAAATAAGCTTGGTGCAGTAACTCTTGCAGATTTTTATGCACAGCAGGTGAACCTGGGTAATGCTGAACTAGCAGAAATTAGGGCGAAGAATAATCTTGAAACAACTAAAGCTGATTTGTTATATTACCTGGGGCTGGATGTACTGGAAGATTATTCTTTTCCGGATGATTTTACAATGGAAGAACTCGATATGCTTAAAAACAGGTTAGCTCAGGATTATAAGGATGTTCCAGGGCTTGTTTCAGATGCAATGAATAATAGGTTTGATTACAAAAGTGCTCTCCTTCAACTTGAAAGTGCTAATGATGGTGTAACAATTGCCCGGTCAGGTCATTTTCCCAGGTTAACAAATTCAATTGGTTTCAGTAGTTTTGCAAACAAACCGGGAAACTTATTTGATTCAAAATCGTATTCAGTTGGTCTGACCTTAAGCGTTCCGATATTCTCCGGTTTTTCAGTAAGTAATCAGGTTGAATTTGCAACTGTTAATGCCATGAACCAGGAAGTCGAGCTTACAGACCTCGAACGCGATATAAAGAGAAATATTCAAAAAACATATCTTGATCTTCAGGCTGCAGAAAAATCTTTAAATGTAAGTGAAAAGAATGTTGAGGCTGCTGAAGAAAACCTGAGAATAGAAGAAGAAAAATATA
This sequence comes from Ignavibacteria bacterium, assembly GCA_030648225.1. Lineage (GTDB taxonomy): Bacteria > Bacteroidota > Ignavibacteria > Ignavibacteriales > Ignavibacteriaceae > RBG-16-34-14. The sequence continues at coordinate 4,539 of JAUSIA010000013.1, forward strand.
ATTTGGGTTCAAGCAGGCTGCTGGATGTACTTGTTGCAAGAACTAATTTTACAAACGCCCGTGTAAATTATATAAATGCACAGTTTGCTTACATTGTTCTTAGCAAGCAGTTAAAATATTACCTTGGAATTTTAGAATACAAAAATTAAGAATGTCCGAAGGACTCCTTCGGAGAATTTAATAGGAGAAAATTAAATGGCTAACGGGAAAAAGAAATCAAAAAAGAAAATATTTATTTTCGGCGGAATAGGCGTTTTGGTTATAGCACTTGTTTTAATAGCTCTTCTCGGCGGAAGTAAAGAAGAAATAATTGCTGTACAAACTGAGAAAGTAGAAAAGCGGGATATTACACAAACTGTGGCTGCTACAGGCAAAATAAATCCCGAATTCAAAGTAACAATAACTTCAGAAGTAACTGGTGAAATAGTTGGTTTGCCAGTTGAAGAAGGTGATAAAGTTAACAAAGGTCAGCTTCTTATTAGAATAAAAGGTGATGCTTATGTTGCCCAAAAGGAAAGAGCCGACGCTAACCTTCAATCGGCTGAAGCTAATCTTCAGATGAGAAAAGCAGAGCTTGATAAAATTACTTTGGATTATAACCGGATGAAAGAACTCCACAGTAAAAACCTTGCAAGTGATTCGGAACTGGAAGCCGCAAATAGTAATTATCTCTCTACAAAAGCTTTATATGAAGGAGCAGAAGCAAATGTACTTCAGAATAAAGCCTCCCTTAGAGAGATTATTGAGCAAGTGAATAAGACAACTATCTACTCACCAATTGATGGTGTTGTAACAAAGCTGAACGTTGAGTTTGGTGAAAGAGTCCTTGGAAGCGGTTTTAGCCAGGGAACCGATATTATGACCGTATCTGATTTAAGAAATATTGAAGCAACAGTTGAAGTTGATGAAAATGATGTGGTATTAATTTCTGTTAATGATACAGCCAGAATTAAAGTTGATGCTTTTGGTGATAAGGAATTTAAAGGGCTTGTAACTCAGATTGGTAACAGCGCAATCACATCCGGTTTAGGTACGCAAGAACAGGTAGTAAATTTTGAAGTAATAATAAAATTAATTGATCATGATGATGCATTAAGACAGGGAATGTATTTTAATGCAGATATTGAAACAGAAACAGTTAGTAATGTTCTCAGTGTGCCCATTCAAAGTGTTACCGCAAGATCTGAAATGCCTAACATGAATATGAATGAAGGTGAAGACGATGAAGAAAGTGCAACTGTTACCCCGACTGGGAATGGTGGAAAGCAAAACAAGCTGCAGGAGATTGTTTTTATTGTAGAGAATGGTAAAGCCAAAAAGATAAATGTTGAAACCGGAATCAGCAATGATAATTATCTTCATATAAAATCCGGGTTAAAAGGTGGTGAAGAGGTAGTCTCTGGTACCTACAGGGCCATATCAAGAGAATTAAGCGATGGTGTTGTTGTAAGAGTAGAAGGTCAGAATAAACAGGAAAATACCAATCAATAAGATGGATTGAATAATGAATATTATTAACATAGAGCATATCGCCAGAGTTTACCAGGTAGGTTCTGAAGAGGTTTTTGCTTTGAGGGATGTTTCTTTACGGATTGATAAAAATGAGTACGTTGCCATAATGGGACCCTCTGGCTCTGGTAAATCAAC
>JAUSIA010000195.1 GCA_030648225.1 Ignavibacteria bacterium
AACTTCCCTGGAGATTATAGTTCGACACCGGATCAATATTATCAACATGTGGAAAGTATTCCGTAAAATTACTCATATGATCACCGCCATATACAAGAACACTTCCATGATAATCCCTGCTGCCTTCTTTAGTTACGGTGTTAACGATACCTGACATAGCATTTCCATATTCGGCATTAAAAGTTCCACTAATTACCTGCAGTTCCTGAATGCTGTTGTTATCAATCTGAATTCCTCTACTGTTATCATATGCATCGGTAACAGAAACACCATTTACCCAATAGGCAATTTCGGTAGTTCTCCCTCCGCGTATATGAAAACCTCCATCTGCATCCCGCGTTACACCGGCCTGAAGCTGAAGCACATCATCAAGTTCAGATACAGGTAATGCATCTATCTGATCCGATGAAATTAAAGATTGGCTTGATGTTATATCTTTCTTAATAAGACCCTGTACTCCCTGAACAACAATTTCCTCTAATTCCACTGCTGATTCATTTAGTTTAAAATCAACTGTAGTAGTCAGATCAATAGAAGCTGATATATTCTCTACAATAACTGTTTGATATCCAATATATTGAGCCTTTAAATTATATTTTCCGGGAGGGATGTTAAGAATAACATAATTCCCATCAATGTCGGTTGCAGCACCGAAATTTGTTCCCTCTAAAATTATGTTAACAAAAGGAAGAGGCTCCCCTGTCTGATTATCGGTTACCTTTCCGGTAATTTTTCCGGTGGTTCCGGCAAAAGTAATATTTAATGAGTAGAATGTAATCGTTAAAAAAAACAGTAAAGTTTTTTTCATATAAAGCTCCTTAAACTTAAAATCATTTTTTAATTCTTAAAAACCTCATCCTGCAATATTGTATGAACTAAGTAGATCATTGTTTATTTTGACTTCGATTTTCTTACGAAGCAAGTCTATATAATTCAGAATAATTTCAGTTTGATTTTCAAATTGAGCAGCTTTTGTAACTTCATTTTTAATTAAATCAATAGGCTTAGCATCAGTTTTACCCAGAACTCTGAAAATACCATAAAGATTTTCAATTTTAAGAGGTCCTATAATCTCACCGATTTGAGTATTCCAAAATAAATCTCTATAACTGCCAAATTTAGATAAAGGTGCAAATCCCATAATTCCATCATTATCAGCTGACCATTTTCGTAATGAAAATTCTTTTGCAAGTTTACCAAAATCATAACCATCTGAGATTAATTTCAATAGACTATCTGCCACATTCTGATCATCTACAAGTATCTCCTGTAAATTCAATTCACGTTCATTTGAAAAGTTATTTATATTATTTTTATAGTAATTGAAAACTATTGAATCCGGGATGTAACTGCTTTTTGTTATTTCATCTATTTTAAATTCCAAAAAAATATTCTTTTTGTAACCTTCAATCATACTTAAAACAGGTTCTGCAGAATCATAGCCTTTATTAATAGCTATACTATAAAGTATATCTTTTATTAATATACCTTCAATTGCCGCCTTAAGAGTTTCAATTGAATTAATTCTCTCTTTATGGTAGTAAGGCAAGTCAAATATTTTTTGTTCAATCTCTGCCTGACTATATATTCTTTCGTTATACGCCGCACACTCCTGAGAGAATGCTTTCTTATTATCAGATTCTATTTGATCCTTTTTATATAAGTCAGCTAAAATATTCTTCAGGCTTTCATTATTAAACAATAACTTACTGCTGTCGAAAATTCTATTAATATAATCCTTCTCAGAGGGTATTTTTTTTCTAATTTTAAGAACTCTTTCCAAATGAGATTTCTTATTTTGAAATTCATATTCGGTTAGCAGAGGATTCTGAACTCTGTCTTCTAATTTTATAATGCTATACCCTTGAGCCGTTTTAACAGGAAGAGATATTTCGCCAATTTTTAATGAATAGGCTGCTTCTTCAAAAGCTGGGTCCATATCGCCCCATGTAAAATAACCAAGATAACCACCATTATTCTTAAGTACAGAATCTGTAAATACCTGGCTGGCTAATGATTCAAAGCTTACACCAATTTTTAGCAATTCATAAAGTTCATTTGCTTCTTCTTCGGTTACCGCATATAAATGGCGTGCAGCTATTTTTTCGTTTACCCTTGTAAATGTCTCTCTAATTTCTTTTTCGGTCACGGTTATCTTAGCATATATTTCCTGGTCCTTAAGAAATGCAAGAATAGTTCGTATACAGGCTTCTTCCAGTTCTTTCAGATATTCCTGGTCAGAAAATATCTGTTCATTCGAATCATAATAGTAAAGAAGAATCTCATTAATCATATTATTCAGAACTGATCTACGGACTACAATATTATCATTTATCCCTGTGGAAATAAGATAATCATAGTATCTGCTTTCAAAATCGGATAGATATATTTGGTGGGTTCCTACAGTTGCAAGAATTTTATTCTCTTTATCCTCAGAAAATAAGAGTGATGGAAGGAATAAAAGAATAATAAAAAAAATTTGGCACTTCTTTTTAAGGAAGTTTTCAAAGCTTATCGTAATCATTTTTAATTCATTGAAGTGCTGTAAAAACGCTTATATAATTTGCCCTTTAATTTTTCTTGCCTTCAAAAATACCTATAATCGTGTTAAAGTCAATGAACTTTTCAGGGCTAAAATTTGGCAATTATATTTTTTGCTTAATTAATTACATCTTGACCTGTAAAGCTTTATTTTATATAAGATACAAACTGTATTTTTTTCAATTAACCATTTGTTTTATATTAAAAACAGCTTGATGTGAGCTATTTGACATTTGGCTAATAATAATGAAACTTTAACAATAAGAGATAAATAATTCCAAAATTTTATGTGCCTGATTGTTTTAGCTTATAACCATCACCCGGATTATAAATTAATTTTTGGTGCCAACAGGGATGAATTTTATGAACGTCCTTCTTCTGTTGCACATTACTGGAAGGACGAGCCAATATTAGCTGGAAAAGATCTAAAAGAAGGCGGCACCTGGTGCGGTATTACTAAGAATGGAAGGTTCGCTGCAATAACCAATTACCGTAATATTAAGACAATTAAAAAAGATGCAGTTTCAAGAGGAAAGATTGTTACAGATTATCTGACAGGCACATCATCTCCCGAATTTTATTCAAAAGGTCTGGCAGACAGCGCAAACCAGTATAATGGCTATTGTTTAATATACGGAAACCAATCAGATCTCTTCTTCTTTTCAAACCAAAATAAAAAACTTGTTAAGCTTGATAACGGAATACATGGTTTAAGTAATCATTTGCTGGATTCGCCTTGGTTCAATGTAAGAAGAGGTAAAGAATTACTTAAGCAAGTGATTGAAAAGGGAGATAATTTAGCTGATGATCTGTTTACCATACTCTCGGATAAAACAATCTCACCTAAAGATGAACTTCCTGATACCGGTTTAGAAAAAGATACAGAGGAAAAGATATCTTCAATTTTTGTTGAAACACCTGATTACGGAACCCGTTCGTCATCAGTGATATTAATAGATCAAAAAGATAATGTAACTTTTATAGAAAAATCTTTAGATGCTCATAAAGATTGGATAACCAGCAAGTTTAGTTTTGAACTGTTGTCGTAACGATATTTTTTATGAAACTTAAGATTTATTAATCAGGTTTTGAAGCTTTAAATTTTGTTTATCATTAATTGTCTCTTTTGAGCCTCTATTATTTTACCTCTTATTTCAATTGGTAAATCAACTAAGAGCATCTCTATATTAAAATATTTTATAAATCTTGATGTTCTTGAATCTCCTTCAAAGTAATTTTTTGAAGCTTTTTCATCTACAAAAACGATTATCTTTCTGTATACTTTTCCCTTCATTTTTTCAATTAATAACATCTTTAGGATATCATTTGCAACTTTATTTTTATGAGCAGGTTTTAGTTTGCCTATATGAGAATAAATTTCACATAAGACAGATGGTCTTTCAGAATATCCATCAAGATTAAACGAAATTCCATCAATTATTAATTTGGTGGGTTTTAATTTTAGTTTTTCACTTTCATTTATAATTTCAAGTATAATCTTTTCGGATTCTCTTTGTTCTTTTGAGTCGGAAGGATGGCTGGAATTTTTCATTTCTCAATTCTCAATTCTCCTTGTATTTTGATTGTTTGGTAGTGGGCTAATTTGCCCACTACCGATTGTTTTTGAAGTAGGAACAAGGCATGCATTATCCCTAAGTTAAATAATTATTTTATTCGGAAAATCTAATTTCACATTTGCTCATGAAAAGATTGAATTACTTCGGGTGAATATTTCTTAAGCTTTATAGCCCGGGCTTTCTCTCTGATGAATGGAGGTACTGAAAGAAGTGCTTCTGCGCTGCTGTCCGCTTCAACAACAGCCCAGCCTGTATGAATACCCTCTTCGCAACCCCAGTCATAATGAGTTATGAATCCATGAGCTAAAACAAGATCAAGAACGTGCAAGCAATCTTCCTTTGTATGTGTGGTTTCGATTAAATACCTGTTCATAATTGACTCCTTTTGTTTTTAATAATATAACCATCTGAATTTCAGATAGCAATTAAAGATTCAGAACTTTGAGAGATATTTCTTCACAATATTAATAAAGATTCTTCTTTTGATAAGAAAATTTTTTTACTAATTTCAAATCATTATTATTAATCCCGTTCCAAATAAATTTATTTGTTAACTCATTAAAGGTGAGGAGATGAAAAAATATTTACTCTTTTTATTTGTTTTAACCTTTGTTCTTCCAGTCAGACCATATGATAAAAAAACATTAGTTGAAAGATTCACAAACTGTTCGTGTGGTCCTTGTGCCAGCTTAAATAATGCTTGGTACACAAATACCACAAAAAATCTTATTGCATCCGGTTCAATGAATCATATTGTTTATAATGGTAATTGGCCATCTCCAGGTGAATGCGACCCAATGCACTTGCTTAACCAGACAAATAATAATGCACGGATAAGTTATTACGGCGTTAATGCTGTCCCGTGGGTTCAAATAAATGGAGTTGTATTCAACACAGGCAGCGGGGCTGCGGCTTTTACAAATACAGTAAACCAAGGAAATACTCTCTATTCGCCATTCGAAATTGCTATTACTGCTGAAAGATTTCCCAATAATGTTTTTGATGTTCGTGTAATTGTTACAAGAGATCCTGCAGACGTTACTGTATTCGGAGATGTTAGATTAAGAGTTGCACTTACTGAAAACCAGGTTGATGTAGTTGGAAATTCCTGCTGTAATAATGGTGAAACTCATTTCTATAATATATGCCGTGACATGCTTCCCGATGCACACGGAACTGTTCTTGAAATTCCTGACCCGGGAAATTCTGTTGAATACAGCTTTCAATATATAGCTTCACAGGATTTTCTTGATAAGGTTAATCTTGACAGCATAGCTGTTGCTGCTTTTATTCAGAGTAATAATACCAAGGAAATTTACCAATCTTTTATTACTCCGCTAGTTGAGTCAGATCGTTTAAATGCTGCTTTTGTAGTTGAAGAAACAATGGGACCTGTTCCTTATACAGTTCAGTTTACAGATTATTCTTATTCTTCATCAAGCATTATTTCTTATGAATGGGATTTTGATTTTGACGGAACGATAGATTCTCAGGAACCAAATCCTGAATGGACTTATAATGAAGAGGGAGTGTTTACAGTTTCTTTAACTGTTAACAATGGAACAGAAACTCATACGAGAATACTTCATAATTATATAACCACTTTAACCGCTGAGTCTGATATTCTCATTGTGAATGGAATTCAATATATAACATATCCTGCGGAGATGACAAACTTTTATAACAACTCAGCTTGTTTTGGTAATCATCAGGTAGATATTTGGGATTTATTCGGGGACCAGGGATTTGATTATTTAGGCAATTCAAGTATTCAAAAAGTTAATCTCTTCAACAGGGGAATTCCAACCTCAATACTCAATCTTTATCAGAAAGTAATCTGGATAGGAAATAATTTCGGCGGAGACCTTCCATTCTTTGATGCTGACCAGGTTATTGATTATGTAACCCGCGGCGGGAATTTTCTTTTGGCAACAAGAATGGCAAACTTTTTTTTCAACCAGGAATTAAAGAATTATTGCGGCGTATCAGCTTTAACCGGAGATCAGACTATTACACAAATTATAGCCTTAGACCCAAATCTTGTAAACATGTCTTCTGTCGGCACCAACTCACTTGTACATTTGGTATTTCTGCTTCAAACTTCCGAGGCAATACCAATCTTCGATAATGATACTTCAAACACATGGAGAGCGGGTTTCAGACTTAATAAAGAAGATGAAGGAAATTTCATCTTTATTGCAGGGCGACCTTACCGTTATAACAATACAGCTTCATTTGCAAATTACGATTATATAATTGATAACTGGATGAAAAGTATTATGGTTGATGCTGGTAATGAAACTCCCGTAGCTGCTAATAGTTTCCATCTCCTTCAGAATTATCCTAACCCGTTTAATCCAAGCACCAGTATTCAGTTTGCAATTAGCAGTATGCAATTTGTGAGTTTGAAGGTTTATGATATTCTTGGAAGAGAAGTAGCAGCACTTGTTAATGAAGAAAAGCAGCCTGGAATTTATGAGGTAGAGTTTTCCGCCGAAGGCGGATCTGCCTCTGGCAGAGATGCTTATGGTTTATCAAGTGGAATATATTTTTATAAACTGCGGGCTGGGTCTTTTGTTGAAACGAAGAAAATGATTTTGATGAAGTGATTTTGGGATTAATGGAGACTCACCTCTCAGGTGAGTCTCACTTTTTCTATTACCTGTAATAATCCTTCAACAACATTCTCCCCCATTTCCCTTCAACATCAAAAGTAATTTTTCCGTTTTCAACATTAATTATATCTTCATTTTAGATATCTTTATAAAATTCATTATGCTTTGTTTGAAGTGTAACCGACTGAGAAGATTTCCCATTATTTAAAACAACAATTATACTTTGATCATCAAATGCTCTTTCAAAGATATAAATTTCATTCTCATCATCAATAAGCAAAGTTTTATAATCTCCAAGCTGTAGTGCAGGAAATGAATTTCTAATTAAGATCATCTTTTTGTAATGCTCAAACATATCTTTATTAAAAAAAACTTTTTCAGGATTTTCTTTCTTATCCTGGTTTGATAAACAAATTTCATCATCATATTTCAAATCATTCCAGACCATTGGTTTTCTGCAGCAGGGATCATTGGCTCCCCACATTCCAGCTTCATCTCCGTAATAAATATAAGGTGAGCCAACATAAGTCATCTGAAAAATTATAGCCAGCTTTAATATCCTGTATTCTTCATCAGCCGGTTTTCTTGTAATATAATTTGGATTACTTCCTTTCCAGGTTTCAAAAGTTTCTCCCCAGTTCCTGATTTTTGCTAGATCACGATTAACAAGATGTGATGCCATTCTTTGAGTATCATGGCTTCCATGAAGATTCTGCTGAACATAAGCTACTCCCGGAGGAAATGCGTCTCTTAATTGCTTTAGTCTTTTATCAAATTCAGTTGCAGATATTCTTGTTTTTTCATCAAAGAAATATTCTGAACAGATAAAGAGATAATTATAGTTCATTACAGCATCAAACTCATCACCTTGTAAATAAGGTTTTACAACTTCAGGAGGATCAATTATCTCAGCAGTTAAATATGCATCGGGACTGATTGATTTAACATACTGTCTCCAGTCTTTCCAGAACTGATGTTTAACACAAAAAGCAACATCAAGCCGCCATCCATCAATTCCGTCTGAAGGATCACCGTCATTATCCGGATCCATCCATCTTTTTGTAATCTGAAAAATATAATCTTTAGGTCCTTGTACAATTCCATTCTCATCTTCCCTGAACTCAGGAAGTTCTTTTACTCCGAACCATCCTTCATAAGCGAACTTTGTTCCTTTAACGGTATCATCCCAGGAGCTAATTGAAAACCAGTCTTTAAACTTTGAGTTTTTCTGGTTCTTTAAGATGTCTCTGAATATCCAACTATTCTTTCCCATATGGTTAAATACACCATCAATAATTAGTTTCATATCTTTTTTATGAACTTCATCAATCAGCTTAAGAAAAAGTTTATCTGCAGAAGTCCAAACCCAGGTTGATGGTTCATCAGGTATTTCAAGAGCAATAAGCCTTTTATCTCCTTCAGGGTTTGGCCCAAAATAAGGATCAATATGATGGTAAGTTATTGCATCATATTTATGAAGTGAGGGCGCCCAGAAAACAGGATTAAGATATATCGCTCCGATGCCAAGCTCTTTAAGGTAATCAAGCTTATCAATGATTCCCTGCAAGTCTCC
>JAUSIA010000017.1 GCA_030648225.1 Ignavibacteria bacterium
TACCAGCTTTAATTTTTTCATAATCGCGCAAAATGGTTAACCATTTTGCAGTCATAACGTTCATTGTAGAATTGTTCATAGTAACACCAAGTTATAATCAATAATATAACTCCGTGTTACCGAAATACTGAAGAGTTACACGCAGGCAGGAACGCGAATCCATTTCTTTTCTCTTAGATTCCCACTGAAGTTTACCCCGATGAAAATCGGGGTGGGAATGAAAATCTTAGTGCTGATTCTATTTTTCAGAAGTTTCTAAATATCATTTTCAGAATCCCAAAAGAATATCTATATTTTGAAGTGAAGGATTAATTTCTTTAGGAAGTTAATCCATTCACATTAATTATTTTTTTGGATTCGAATATTTATCAATTATGCTAATGTTCTGCTATGCCGGGTAAGGCTAAAAGTACTGTAATAGTTTCAGTAGTTTTCATACTGATTGCTCACCTGTTAATTCTTTATTTTATAAAATATAATAATCAGAATCTATCTGTTTCTGATTTCAATCTTTCAATTCCCGGTAACATTATAAATCTATTATTTACATTTTTTCTTGTTGCCGGTGTTATCCTTTTTGTTATAAGAAATAATAAAAATCCTGATTTCAAACCGGTAATCATTTATACAGTTATAACTTCTATACTTCTTCTTATTTGCTTCCTTACACTTTATATAAAAATTCCACAGAGCAATATTTACATTTTTGAACAGACACTTAATAAGTTTATTATCGGATTCTTTTTTGCTCTTTACCAGTTCGTACAGTTTATGTTCATATCATACATATGGCTTAGAATATTTACTGAAAAAGATTTTATCTTTTTAAGAGTTATTTTTAACTCAGTAATTATTGTAATCCTTCTTCTTCTTGCTGCATATTTTTATATTGAAATAAGGATGAGGAATTATTCTGAAGACTGGAAATTCAGCGGGAGCCGGAATGTAGCAGTTGTACTTGGTGCTGCTGTCTGGTCCAATAATCAACCAAGCCCTACACTTGCTTCCAGGATTGATAAAGCAGCTAAGCTATATAAAAAAAATATGGTTAATAAAATTCAGCTTACCGGAAGCAATGCACCTGGTGAATTGACTGAAGCAGAAGTAGCACTAAATTATCTTCTTAATAAAGATGTTGATACAGCAGATATTTTTATTGAAAATCAAACAACATCAACAACTGAACAGATAAGGTTTGTTAAAAATAACCTGGTCGCTTCAGAAACATTTGATAATATTTTTATAATTTCGGATCACTATCATCTGGCAAGAATAAGTGAGATAAGCAGGTTTTATAATCTTGAAGTTATTGTCGTTGCTTCTGATATTGAATTAAGTTTTGATAATATGTTATATAACAGGGTACGGGAATGTATTGCACTTGCAATCTTTTGGTGTTTTGCTCTATAGTTGGTCAATTGATCATTAGTTATTAGTAAATTAATTATACCATATACCTCTATACCTCTATACCTAAGAGTAGGTATAGGGTATAAGGATATAAGGTATAAAGGTAATAGAAATGTCACAAGTTTATAAACGCAGGTTCGTAAGAGAAAAGGTGCTGCAAATCCTTTATGCTTATGAAGTAAATAGCGATGGTCATCAGGCTACAATAGATTCTCTGTTTGAGGAAATAAAGGAAGAAGGCTATAAGGAATTTGCTACAGATCTTATTATTAAAGTTATAAAACATACAACTGAGCTTGATAATAAAATCAAAGAACGTGTTGCCAACTGGGAAATGAACAGGATAGCTTTAATTGATAAAATACTTTTGAGAATTGGTATTTGTGAATTAATCTATTTCCCGGATATTCCTCCCAAAGTATCAATTAATGAATCAATAGAGATTGCAAAAGAATACAGCACAGCAAGGAGTGGAAAATTCATTAATGGAATTTTAGATGCTATTCTCACTGAATTAAAAGAAGCTGGGAAGCTTAACAAAACAGGGAGGGGACTGGTTGACGAATCAATTACAAAATCATTAGTGAAAAAATAGCCGGATGAAAGAGAAAGGTAAAATCTTTGTCTGGACTCTCTTCGATTTTGCCAATACCTCATTCTCGGTTATCATTGTTACGGTTGTATTCTCAAAGTATTTTTCTAACCAAGTAGCTGGTGATCAAAATTGGATCTGGGGACTTGCCGTTAGTGTTTCCATGGTGATTGCTGCTTTTTTAAGTCCGCCGCTTGGTGCAATTGCAGATGTATCCCGTAACAGGAAAAGATTCCTATTAATATTTACCCTCCTCTCAGTTTGTTGTACTCTGTTGATGTTCTTTGTGAAAACCGGAGACATCTTTATGGGGTTTGCACTTTTCGTTTTTGCTAATATTGGTTTTGAAGCAGGACTTGTATTCTATGATGCATTTTTACCAAACCTGACAGATAAGAAAAACTTTGGCAGAGTATCGGGTTATGGTTTTGCTATGGGTTATGTTGGTGCTCTTGCAGTTTTGCTGATTGTTATGTTTATGCTTCCGGAAAGCTCTTCACCGGACTATTATTATTATATCAGGTTAACTTTTGTTGTAGCCGCATTATTCTTTTTTGTTTTTTCTATCCCGCTTTTTCTTTTTATAAGGGAACCGCAAACTTCTGAGATTATAAAAACAGATTTAATTATAAGCGGCATAAGAAAAAGTTATGAGACACTGAAAAATATTTTTTTCAGGAAAAAATATCCTGCAATATCCAGGTTTCTTTTTGCTTTCTTTCTTTATAATGATGCAATAATTACAATCATAGCTTTCGCTTCAATTTTCGCTTCAAACATATTGAATATGAGCGATGAGCAGGTAATCATTTTTTTTGTCATTGTTCAAAGTACAGCCATTCTTGGATCATTTATATTCGGAATTATTTCGGACCATATTGGTCCAAAAAAAACTATTTCCATAACACTTATTGTATGGCTTTTGGTTGTTGCAGGCGCTTTCTTTGTTCAGACGGTCTCTGAATTTTATATTGTTGGTTTGCTTGCCGGATTAGCAATCGGGTCATCACAATCGTGCAGCAGAAGTTTAATGGCACTGCTTACTCCTAAAGATAGGGAAGCCGAATTCTTTGGTTTTTATGATGGACTTTTTGGAAAATCTTCCGCCGTTATAGGCCCTTTGATTTATGGAATTGTATCAGATATTTCAAATGAAAGAATTGCTGCACTTGCTATAGGTGTTTTTTTTGTTATAGGATTCTTTGTTCTGCAGAAAGTAGTTGTTCCACCGTTAAAGAAATTTTCCTCCTAACTTTTCATTTATTCTGGTCTAATATTTAGATCCTGATGTCAAAACTCACTCCTCCTGAAAAGAAAACAGAATTCTTCGGCTTCTATTCTTTCTTTGGAAAAAGTTCAGCAGTTTTAGGTCCGCTGGTTTTTGGTTTGGTAAGTTTTCTTTCGGGAGATCAGAGGCTGGCAATTATTTCTATTGGTTTCTTTTTTTTAATTGGATTGATAATTCTTTTTAAGGTTAAAGACCCGGAAGGTGAATTGAAATAAAATTAATTTTAGTATAAAATTATTTTACAACTTCAAAAAAGATCACACAAACATATAACCAAGTTAAGAAAATAAGATATTAGATGACTAACAACTCCAGAGGAGTTGAATGTTTGTAGAAAAAAGAACAGATAAATATCACTGCTCCATAGGAGCAGTATGTAAAAAGCTATTAGTGAAGTAATTTATAAAATAATATTAGGAATTATAAATGGCTAATACATACACACAATTATATATCCATTTAATCTTTGCTGTTGAACATCGAGATAAACTAATTCATTCTTCTTTCAAAGAAGAGTTACAAAAATATATAACTGGTATAATTCAAAATAAAGGGAATAAACTTCTTGCTATAAATTTTATGCCTGAACACGGTCATATTTCTCTTGGATTAAATCCCGCTATTGCAATATCGGATTTGGTAAGAGATATAAAAAAATCATCAACTGATTTTATTAATGATAGAAAATGGCTGCGGGGCAAATTCAATTGGCAGGAAGGGTATGGAGCATTTTCATATTCACATTCCCAGATTGACAATGTAATAAAGTATATAAATAATCAGGAAAAGCATCATAAAGTAAAAACATTCAGAGAAGAATATATAGAGATGTTAAATTCGTTTAGCATCAAATATAATGATGTTTATTTGTTTAAATTTTTTGATAATAATGGTTAGAAACATAGAACTCCGCTGGAGTTCAAAGTGGGTTCCGTATTTCTTATTCTACAAACATATAACTCCTAACGGAGTTATTTCTCTCTTCTAAGACTTAAATATTTTGGTTTGGATTCACTTTAGTTTTCAAAATCACCAAAGTAAAATCATCGTGAGGAGGAGTTCCATTTCTGAATGAAGAAATATCCTGAACAATTGCATTCTTAATATGCTCGGAGGAATTATCTTTATTCA
>JAUSIA010000029.1 GCA_030648225.1 Ignavibacteria bacterium
AAGATGTAAAGTTTCTCTGCTCGCTTCTAATTCATTAAGAATATGGAATTTCTTTTCTTCAAAACTTTCTTTCAGATCATTAAATAATTTATGATAATAGTTAATACCTTCTTTAAGGTTATTTCCAAAAGATAAGAAGTATTTTTCCTGGTTAACAGACATTGCAGCACTTACTTCCCTGATTTTGTTTCTCATGTATTCAATATAAATTTTTAATTCTTTTATAAACATATGGGGACGGTCGGTTCTTTCTATAACATTTGCCCTTCCATAAATATGGTCGGTTATCTCTTTTAAGCTCATCACTTTTGAGAAGTATGCAAGATTAGGACCGGGGCAGATTGAAACTCCGGATCCTTCAACTTTAGTATCTAAATTATTCACAAGCAAAACAGAAGTTCCTAATCCCACACAGATACAGGATTTTTCAACAACCTTTTGATATTCATCCTGGTGCTGATCAATATCAAGATTCTTTTCATCCAGCTCATTTAATTTTAGATATTGATATTGACGTGAAGCCACACAAATACTATTATCAGTAAACTCTTTATTGTTTAATGCAAGATATTTCTTAGGACAAGCACTGCCCGGTCTTCCTTTTGCAATAAAAGATAATCTTTCAATATCTTTTGAGTTGCCTCTTAGAGTATTGAAAGGAACACCTAAGGGAGAAATATTACTTAAGTAAAAATCTTCTTCTTTAGATTCAACTAACTGGTTCAGAGTTGGATCATCAACATTTGTTACCTCAGGAACTAAAAGAAAAGGAGATCCCCATCCGACAGAATCAACCTGGTAATGATCAATCAGAAACTGATGTTCTTCATTAGTTCCAACGCCACCCTGGGCGGAAATAAATATTGGCAATTTTGTATTTGGTATCGTGCGTTTCTTATCGGTTAGTGCCTTAATAAAAATATCATGTATGGTTTCGTTTAATTCATTCCGCCTATCCCTGAATTCAGCGAGAATAGGACCCATAAGAAAACCATCAGTTGCGAAAGCGTGTCCGCCGCAGTTAAGTCCCGATTCAACCCTGTATTCCGAAACCCATAATCCTTTTTTTGCAAGGAATTTTCCCTGGATTAATGCGGATCTATAATCACTAACTTTCAGAACTATTTTCTTTTTTATTTTTCCGTTAAGATCAGGATAGAAGTCTTCAAATTTTTCTAAATAGCTATATAATTTAGGATTCATTCCTGCAGAAAAAATAATAGAAGAGTTTAAATTACTGTTTGCATATCCTCTTAATGCAGAATGAGCATCATTAAATTCCACAGACAGCTTTTCTTCATTCTTATAATTCTCTTTATCAAGCTTAGTCATAATATTTACATCAATGCTTCCCATTGTTAGATGGGTATGTAACCAATTTTTTATCTCATCAAGATTAAAATATTTTGATACAAGATTATTAAATTCTTTCTTTATTTCAGAAGAATCCGGAAGCATATCGAAATATTTTTTTATCTCAATACTTTTTTCAGAAGCAGCATTTTTTAATTCTTCAAATTTTTTATGTGCTAATTCGTTAATTAAATTCAGGTAGGAGGTAATCCTTTTTGATCTGAAGTCTTCGGTTTTATCAGTAATCTCTTCATAAGGTATTTCATATTTAGCACAATACATTTTTCTCAATTTTTCCTGAAGAATATCATCAACTAAGGAGATTACAGAATCAATGCCGTACTGAGAAACTTTTAATGGAGTATCAATAGTAAATCCAATTCCCATAACTGGAATGTGGAAAGAATGTGGTTTGATCATATTTCAATTAATTTATTTATAGCTATCGTTAACATTATTGCATATCAATTCTAATTATATATGTAATATAGTCTTTTTAAAAATAATTTTTTTGGAATTATTAATATCTTTTTTAAGAATTACTTTAAGTTGAGTTCAAACCCGAACTAAATACTAAGATTTCTTTCCCAAAATTTTGATAACTTTGCATCAATAAAAACATAAAATAAGAGATTAAGATGGAAGTATTAGAAAAATCAGCAGTCAAATCAGATCTCCTTGAAAAACTCGGAATTAATGAAACAAACTATGGTTCTTCTAGCGGGTTAAACTGGAATAAAACAACTTCGGAAGGTGAATTAAATTGTTTTATTTAGTTATGATATTGAAATATTAATTCTCTTGTTTAGACCAAGCTCAATTATTCTGCTGAATGTAGAAATCTGAATATCACTCTTGCTGGCTTCAATTCTTGATATGTAACTTTTTTTAGTACCGGTTTTTTCTGCTAATTGTTCTTGTGTTAATTTAGCTTTTTTACGTTCTTCCTTTAACATTTCTCCAAGTCTGAATGCTAATGAATCAGTCTCAAACTTATCTCTTTTAGAAGTTCTTTTCCTTCCATATTGTTTATTCAAATGTTCTTCAAATGAGGTTAACTTTTTCATTTCGTCTAACTGACTTTTTGTAATCTTTTTACCTCTCTCTTTAACCTGTCTTTTAGTTTATCCTTTTCTACTTCTAAATTATACCTTACTTGTAAGTTCAACCAAAATTTTTCAGACAATCCAAAATACTCTGATAATCTTAATGCAGTATCCGCCGTAATTGCTCTCTTACCAAGCACAATTTCGTTTATTCTCCGTGCAGGAACAGTAATATCCTGCGCCAAACGATATTGACTGATTTCCATTGGAATTAAAAATTCTTCAAGCAATATTTCACCCGGATGGATGGGTTTTATTTTTTTATTCATAATATTTATCCTTTATGATAATCTGTAATTTCAACTTCATATGCATTATTTTCTTTCCAGCTAAAAATTATTCTCCACTGATCGTTAATTCTTATACTGTATTTACCAAATAGATTCCCGGATAATTTTTCAAGTTTGTTCCCAGGTGGAATCCTTAAATCATCAAGCCTTTCAGCACCATCAAT
>JAUSIA010000064.1 GCA_030648225.1 Ignavibacteria bacterium
TATGACTTATAATAATGCTGGTTCTTTCTTTCATAAAACCTTTTAAACTTTTTAGAATTTCTTCCTCTGTATGCGTATCAACAGCAGAGAATGAATCATCAAGTATAAGAATTTTTGGATCTATTGCTAAAGCCCTTGCAAGAGATGCACGCTGTTTTTGTCCGCCGGAAAGAGTAATTCCTCTTTCTCCAACCATCGTTTCATATTTAAGAGGAAAGTCTTCAATGTCTTTATCGAAGTGTGCAATTTTTGAAACTTCGATAACTCTTTCTTTGTTTATATCTCTAAGTCCATAAGAAATATTATTTGTTACAGAATCAGAAAACATAAATGATTCCTGCTGAACAATACCGATCTCTCTTCTTAAAACATTCAAAGGGATAGTTTTGATATCTTTATCATCAATAAGAACCTCTCCTTCAGTAACATCGTAAAGCCTTGGTAAAAGATTTATAAAAGTTGTTTTACCAATCCCTGTGTAACCCATAACTGCAATAGTAGATCCTTGTGGAATTATCAGGTTAATATTTTTAAGTATGTAGGGATGATTGTTGTCATATCTGAAAGAAACATTTTTAAATTCTATTTCTCCTTTAATTCCTTTAATTGAAAAATCAGTCAAACGTGAATCATCAATTTCATATTGCTCAGAGAGAATTTTATTCAACCGTTTCATACTTGCTTCTGCCTGCTGAATAATATTTATAACCCATCCAAAAGCAATCATTGGCCAGATGAGAATGCCGAGATAAATAATAAAAGCAGTTATTTCGCCAAGAGTAATCTCGCCGGTAATAACTTCACTGCCGCCAATCCAGATTACAAGGATGATTGACAATCCTGTTATAAGAAAAAGAAAAGGCATAATTGCAGCCTGGATTTTCACCATATCCATATTTCTCTTCAGGTATTCCTGGCTAAGCTTATTGAAATGTTTGATCTCACTTTCTTCACGGACATAAGATTTAATAACTCTTATACCGGAAAAATTCTCCTGTGCTTTAGTAGTGATCTCTGAAAACTTCTCCTGAATCAAAGTAAACTTCTGATGAATTTTCTTTCCGATTATATAAACTACAACGGAAAGTATTGGTAAAGGAAGAAGTGTATAAAGAGTAAGCATAGGGTCAAGAGAGATCATTATTGCAAGTACAATTATTAATCTTATAAAAGTATCTGTTGAATACATAACTGCAGGGCCAATAAACATTCTTACCGCGTTAATATCATTTGTTGCATGTGCCATTATGTTCCCGGTAGAGTTATTCTGAAAGAACCTTAATGGCAGGCTCTGAATGTGATTCCAGAAATCATATCGAAGGTCATATTCAATCTCTCTTGAGACTACGATGATGGTCTGCCTGATGTAAAACCTGAAAATACCAGCGAATAAAGATGAGACAATAATTAATAAAGCATAATTAATAAGCTGATCAATATTAGTGTTTTTTTCTATCGCATTGATTGAATCCTTAATAAGTATTGGTACATAAACAGTACCTGCATTAGAAAGAAGAATAAAGAGAAAACCCCAAAAGAGTTTTTTCTTATATCTTGCAAAGTATTTTTTTAGTGTGAGGAGATTTTTCATGTTTTAAGTCAAAAGTCAAAGGTCAAAATTATTTTTAACTTTCCGTAGCAATTTTAGTCAAGTACTTTTTTATCTCTTCTTTTGAAGGCTCAGAAGCTAAGAAATCAATTTCTTCATCGTAATTGATATCTTCGTAATAAGTAAGTTGTTCTCTAAATAATTTGTCATTAAAACCATCTTCGAATATTTCATAAGTTTTCTGAATAACATCTGTTAAAGAAAGATAATTCTTAAAAATAAAATATAAATCAACATAGTCTTTCCATTTAGCTCTTTCTCCTAAAGTATATGCTTTCATCGCTGCAAGATCCAATAAAGAGGGCATTCTAATAATATTCTCAAAATCTATATTAGCTTGAACAGGATAAAGAAACTGGTAAAAAGTTATTTTCACATTACCAATAAAAAAAGTCCATTCCTGGGGTGTTTGATGAAGAGTCTTAAAACCGAATCCATATTTTCTAATTTGATCTTCCAGAATTTTTCTGCTTACTTTTGATTTTGTAAAAAGATCGAAATCAATAGAACGACGATGACCAATTTGAAGAGCAACCGCTGTACCTCCAACAAGAAAATAATTTCTTTTAAATTTGCGAATTAAAGGAAGAAGCTTTATTTGTTCTTCAGTTAATATTTCTTTATGAATCATGTCTGTTGAAATACAAAGTAAAAAAATGTCTGGTTTGCTTTCTATAGTTATTCCTTGACCTGGATATTTGTTTGAAGAAAATCTCTGATACTTTTTTCATTCCTAACAAATCTACTAATCTCTGAAATGCTTGCCAGTCACCATTAGTTAGAATCATTTCAACTAATATATCATCATTTATTTTTTCTTTTGCGTCTTCTTTTACATACCAAAGAAGATATGAATAATCTTTAATTAATTTTTTTCTTTTATCCATTCTTAGTCTATTATTTTAAATACAGTATACTTCTGCAAAACTTCCGGTACAATTATTTTACCTTCAGGAGTCTGGTAGTTTTCCAATAAAGAAACCATGAGCCTGCTTGTCGCAAGACCAGAGCCATTTAGAGTATGAACAAACTCCGGCTTTTTAGTCTGCTCATTTCTGAAACGGATGTTTGCTCTTCTTGCCTGGAAGTTTTCAAAGTTGCTGCAGGAAGAGGATTCAAGCCATCGGTTTTCTGCAGGTGACCAGGTTTCTATATCATAACATTTTGCTGCTGAGAAACTTAAATCACCGGTGCAAAGCAATAAAATCCTGTATGGAATTTTAAGAGCCTGCAAAATATCCTCTGCATCTTTAACGAGTTTCTCAAGTTCATTATAAGAATTTTCCGGTTTAACAATTTTTACCATCTCCACTTTGTTAAACTGATGAACTCTTAAAAATCCTTTAGACTCTTTTCCATACGAACCAGCTTCACGCCTAAAGCAGGCAGAGTACCCAACAAGTTTTATTGGAAGATCTTTTTCATTAAGGATTTCATTTCGGTAAATATTTGTTATTGGAACTTCTGCAGTGGGAATAGGATATAATTCATCTTTTTCTATGTAGTACATATCCTCGGCCATTTTAGGAAGCTGACCTGTTCCTTTCATAGAATCTTTATTAACAAGAAAAGGAGGAAAAACTTCCGAGTAACCATGATTCTGGAGATGATAATCAAGCATAAAATTAATTAAAGCTCTTTCAAGAGTTGCACCTTTTCCCATATAAAGTGGAAAACCTGAACCGGAAATCTTAGCACCTCTTTCAAAGTCAAGTATCTTTAGTTTTTTCCCAAGCTCTACATGATCCAGTGTATTTTCTTTCTTTTCAAATGAAAATCCTTCAGGCAGCCAATGCCTTACTTCGAGATTATCTTCCGCACTTTTACCAACCGGAACGGACTCATGAGGAAGGTTAGGTATGAATAATAAAATATCCTCAACCTTTACTTCAATTTCTTTTAGCTGTGAATCAAAATCGGAAATCTGGTCTGAAACAATTTTCATTTCGGAAAGAATACCGGAAACATCCTGACCTGCTTTTTTCATCTGCGGGATTTGTGAAGAAACCTGGTTTCTTTTATGTTTAAGTTCATCTGCCTTAAGAATTAATTCACGCCGATGCTCATCAAGCTTAAGCAGATCATCAAGCTTATCGGTTTCGTTTTTATTTTTTATCCCTTGTCTTACAAGTTCCGGGTTTTCTCTGATTAATTTTAGATCAAGCATTCAATATTCCTGTTACAATTAAAGGTGATTTAGGGTAATAAGGTTACTTCACAACCACATTATAAATTTTATTCTTAACAAAAATTTCTTTCACTACCTTATTTCCATTTATGTACTTCAAAACTTTTTCATCTTTGAACACAGCAGACTTTACAGTTTCCTGATCGGCATCTACCGGCATTTCAATCATTGATCTTAATTTGCCATTTATCTGCACTGCAATACTTACTTTATCTTCAATTAATGATACAGAATCAGGATCATACCAAACAGGGCTTTCAAAAATTGAAACTTCTTTCCCAAGCAGTTGCCAGCATTCTTCACCAAGATGAGGAGCGACAGAGGCAAGCATAACAGCAAATCGTTCCAAAACATAAACCCGAATTTCATTTGAACATTCATTTATATTCTTTGTCTCATTTAACAATTCCATTAAAGAAGCTATTGCAGTATTGAACCTGAAATTTTCTATTTCCTCTTCAAACTTTTTTATAGTCTGGTTTGTTTTTCTATATAATTTTTTTTCATTTTCATTTAATGAATTGAGATCATATCTCCTTTGTATATTTATTCCACCAGCAACTCCTTTAAATTTCATAAAAAGATCATAAGTCCTCTGTACAAACCTGTCTGTTCCCGCAATTCCCTTATCGCTCCAGTCACCACCAAGATCATAAGGACCCATAAACATCAGGTAAAGACGAAATACATCTGAGCCATATTTATCTGTAAAATCATCAGGGTTAACAATGTTGTTTTTTGATTTAGACATCTTTGTACCCTGGTTAGTAATTGTTCCCTGGTGAAAAAGATTCATAAAAGGTTCATCACCATTAGCCCACCCAATGTCTCTAAAAAACTTATGAATGAATCTTGCATAAAGCAGGTGCATTGTTGCATGCTCTGCACCACCTACATACATATCAACGGGGGTCCATTTATCTGTAAGTTCTTTATTGAATGGATGATTATTTATCTTAGGATCAAGATAACGGAAATAATACCATGATGAATCAACAAAAGTATCCATTGTATCAGGATCTCTTTTTGCATCTCCATTACACTTTGGGCATTTTACATTTATAAAATCTTTATTCGATTCAAGTGGCGATTCTCCGGATGGTCTGAATTCAACTTCGTAAGGAAGTTCAACCGGCAAATCTTTTTCATCAACGGGAACTTCTCCGCACTTTGGGCAATGAATAATTGGAATTGGTGTTCCCCAATAACGCTGACGGGAAATTAACCAGTCTCTTAAACGGTAATTTATTTTTCCTTTTCCAAATCCTCTTTTCTCAAGATAATCTATTACTTTTGTTATCCCTTCTTCTGAATTTAAACCATTAAATTGATCAGAATTAATCATAGTTCCGGGTTCTGTATAAGCAGATTGCAATTCATCTTCCTTATTTGTTCCCGGCTTTAAGATTACTTTTTTAATAGGGAGAACAAATTTCTTTGCAAATTCAAAATCTCTTTCATCATGTCCTGGTACTGCCATAACAGCCCCGGTACCGTAAGAAAAAAGAACATAGTCTGCTATCCATACAGGAATTTTTTCTGAATCAACCGGATTGATTGCATAAGCACCAATTGGAAAACCGGTTTTTTCTTTAACAGTTGATGTTCTCTCAATCTCTGTTAATAATTTTACCGACTCTCTGTATTTCTCAACTTCACTTCTGAAAGAATCAGCAGTAAGTTTATCAACAAGAGGATGCTCAGGTGCAAGAACAACATAGGTAACACCAAAAAGTGTATCAGGCCTAGTAGTGAAAACTTTTATTACCTCATCACTTCCATTAACCTTAAAACTAACTTCAGCACCGCTACTTTTGCCGATCCAGTTTCTCTGCATCAGTTTAGTTTTTTCCGGCCAATTAATAGTTTCAAGTCCCTGTAATAATTCTTCTGCATAATCAGTAATCTTAAAAAACCATTGAGTTATATTTTTCTGAATTACAAGAGTTCCGCATCTTTCGCAGGTTCCATCAGATTGTACCTGCTCATTTGCAAGCACAGTCTGATCATTGGGGCACCAGTTAACCGGTGCATTTTTTCTGTATGCCAATCCTTTTTTATAAAGCTGAAGAAAAAGCCATTGGTTCCATTTGTAATACTCGGGTGCACATGTCATCAGCTCTGCATCCCAATCATACATACATCCCATGTTCTTTAACTGAGTCCTGATATCATTTATGTTCTGAATTGTTGAATCATATGGATGGACACCTGTTTTTATAGCATAATTTTCTGCAGGTAAACCAAAAGCATCATATCCAATAGGTTCAAAAACATTATAACCTTTAAGTTTTTTATATCTTGCCCAGCTATCGTTAGGACCATAATTATACCAATGCCCAATGTGAAGCTTAGCACTGGAAGGATAGATAAACATTACAAGAGAGTATAATTTGTTAGAAGACTTATTAAGATTAGTCCTATCAACCTTTTTTTCTTCCCAGAATTTTCTCCATTTAGGCTCTATTTCAGCAAAAGGATATCGCATAAGTAAGTTCAGAATTTTTAAAAATGATGCTAAATTTACCCAAAATGAAAAGCAATTCAAATGTGGATGAAGAGGGATACTTTTTTAATATCTTTAAGAGTTAAAATTATTTTTTATACTTTAAGTCAAAAAAATTCACTTAGATGATAGTTACAATTACAGAGATTATTTCAGTTATTACAGTCTTTCAGCTTCTTCTTTTTTCGCTTTTTCTGTTAACAGTAAAGAAAAAAAATGAGAGTGGTTTTAAAATTCTATCAGCTTTTCTTTTTTCCAATTTATTATTTATAATAAATTATCTTTTGCATGATCTGGAAGATCTTCTCAAAATCAGTTTTGTTGATTTCCGTTTTATCGGTTTTTCATTTGGATTTCTTTTCGTAAGTTTTAAATCATTTCCTTATTTTTAGACTGTATTTATTTAATAATCTAAGTACAGTTTAATTTTACGCTCAGCGGTACAACAAGTTACAGGGGCAGTTACTGCCAAAAACAATTTTTATTGAAGCGAAACCGGCATTATAATCATAGGCTGCTGTCAGTTCTGTCTTTCCCCTCAGCCAAAGAAAGAACATTACTATGACTCAAAGAACCTGAGTAGTTAGGGTAGCTTTCGAATCTAATGAAATTTTCCTGAGTTGTTCTAACTGTTTTATTAATTCCACTATTGTAGGAATTTACCCAGAGTAAACCGGAGTTATCTTCAATAACATTATAAATAACATTTCCGCTTATTGTTGTGGGATCATTAGGGTTATGGAAAAAATTTGTGAACTGATTTGTTTCTTTGTTAAAATGATTTAAACCGTGTACTGTTCCAATCCAAAGGTTGCCATAACTATCTTCTGTAATTGATGAAATAAAATTATGGCTCAAGGAATTAGAACCCGGTTCTGAATAATATTTAATAAAAGTATTTCCATCAAACTTGTTTAGACCTGATGTTGTACCAATCCATAAATTCTGGTTACTATCTTCATAAATAACCTTTA
>JAUSIA010000089.1 GCA_030648225.1 Ignavibacteria bacterium
CTGCGTCAATAATCAGCTTTGCTTCGGCATAAGTCCGTGCGAGTGGTTTTTCAACGAGTATATCTTTCTTAGCTTTGAGACATGCAATTGAAACTTCCTTATGTGTGCTTGTAGGTGTCGCAACAACAACAGCTTCCACATCACTCTTTTCAAGAAGCTCATTATAATCTGTGTAGCGTTCCTGAATATTAAATTTATCTGCAATTGTATTAAGCCGGTTTTTATTTATCTCCGCAACAGAGGTTACAATAACATTATTCATTTTGGTAAGATTAGGAAGATGTACAAGTTGAGCAATTCCCCCCAGGCCCACAATACCGATTTTAGTTTTCTCCATTAAACTGCTATTTCATGGTTAACTGTTTTTTTACCGCTGAATAATTTAATCTTCTTAACTATTCCTTCAGGATCAATTTCCAGCAAATGATGAAGTTCCTTTTGTGTTCCATGATCAACAAAGTAATCAGGAAGACCAATCCGGAGAATATCATTTTTATAATTTTGCTCAGCAAAGTATTCAACAACACCGCTTCCAAAACCTCCCATAAGCGTGTTTTCTTCAAGAGTTACAATTTTTTTAAATTTTTTCGCAGCATCATCAAGCATTTCATAATCAAGGGGCTTAATAAATCTCATATTTATTAGTTCACAATGTGTTCCTTCTGCTTCAAGTTTTTCAGCTGCTTTATGTGAATATTCAACCATTGATCCAATTGCAAGCATTACAACATCATCACCTTTTCTAACTATTTCACTTTTACCAATTTCAATGAGATCAAAACCCTGCTTTAAAGGTACTCCAAGTGCTGAACCTCGCGGATATCTCAGTGCAATTGGTCCCTTTTTATATTTAACCGCAGTGTAAAGCATATCTCTTAATTCAGATTCATCTTTAGGAGCCATAAGAACCATACCAGGAATTAGCCTGAGATAAGTAAGATCAAATGCACCGTGATGAGTAGGCCCGTCTGCACCTACAAGACCTGCGCGATCAAGAACAAAAACAACATGAAGATGCTGAATACTTACGTCGTGAATGATCTGATCAAAAGCTCTCTGGAGAAATGTTGAGTAAATTGCAACAACAGGAGTTATTCCTTGTGTTGCCAAACCTGCAGCAAAGGTTACAGCATGCTCTTCAGCTATTCCAACATCAAAATAATTTTTAGGAAAATGTTCTTTAAGAATATCGAGACCTGTCCCATCCGGCATAGCACCTGTTATTCCAACTACATCAGGATTATTTTTTACAATATCAACAAGAGCTTCGCCAAAAATCTTTGTGTAAGATGGTGCTGAACTTTTTGATTTATGAGCTTTCCCTGTAAGCTTATCAAACGGGGTAGAAGCATGAAGCCTTTGAATATGTCCTTCTGCAGGTTTATAACCTTTACCTTTTTGAGAAATTGTATGAACAAGAATGGGACCTTTGAATTCTTTAACTTGTTCAAATATTTTTAGTAACTGGTGAAGATTATGACCATTTACAGGGCCGAAATATCTGAATCCCAAAGCTTCAAACAACATTCCCGGGGTAATAATAGCTTTAATTCCTCCTTCAATTCTTGCAGCAATTTTTCTCAGCCTGTCACCAAATTGGTCAAGCTTCCCTGTAAGATCCCAGATCTGTCCTTTGAATTTATTATAGTCCGGATGAGCAATCATTTCTGTAAAATAGTTTGATAACTGCCATACATTAGGAGCGATGGACATTCTGTTATCATTCAACACAACTATAAGATCAGTCTTAATTAAACCGGAATTATTCATAGCTTCATAAGCCATTCCTCCGGTCATTGCACCATCACCAATTACAGCAACAACTTTTTTATTTTCTTTATTTATATCGCGTGCTACAGCCATACCAAGTGCAGCAGAAATTGAAGTTGAGGCATGACCTGCACCAAAAGTATCATATTCACTTTCAGTTCTTTTAAGAAAACCACTTATACCGTTAAGCTGTCTTATTGTTTTTAGCTCTTCTTTTCTGCCTGTAAGAATTTTATGAGGATATGCCTGGTGCCCTGTATCCCAAACTAAAAGATCATCGGGTGTATTAAAAACTTTATGAAGAGCAACACTCAATTCAATGGTTCCAAGCCCGCCTCCGAAATGCCCTCCTATTTCGGAAATGACATCAATCATGTATTCCCGCAAATCAGAGCAGAGTTTTTTTAATTCGGGGAATTCAAGATTCCTGAGATCTGAGGGGTAATTTATTTTTGATAGTATTTCATACTTTACGGGATCAATCATTAAATAACCTCAAACTATTGTTCATCAATTAATCTTTTTCCCCAATTGCAATATCCTCAACTTTTTTCTTCAGTTCAGTAATTTTTAATTCTGCATTTTTTAATGAAGAGAGACATTCACGTGAAAGGTTAATTCCCTCTTCATACAACTGCAGGGCATCTTCAAGTCCTATATCATCGCTTTCAAGAAGGTTCGCAATTTCTTCCAGACGGGAAAGACATTTTTCAAAATTTTTATTGCTCTTCTTATTCATTTAAATCTGATTGAAATATCTTTATAAAGATAACTATTTTTTCTTAAAGACCGTTAATTCATCATCGTAGAATTTCAAAACCGCAGGATTATCAGGATTAAAATTTGTTGAGCGTGTTACAAATTTAGAATCTTGCTTAACCAATACAAAACCCTTTTTTAAAGTTTTTTGGATGTCATGATTTTCAATTGTTTTGGCTAAAAGATAAACCTTACCGGTTCTTAGCTTAATATTATTATCAAACTCTCTTATCATTTTATATGAAAGATTATCAAGGTATTTCGCCTTTCTCCTGACTTGCTCAAGTGGAACTCTGAAACCATAAGAATTTAAAATTCTTATAAAATTTCTTTTCATTTCTATAAATTTATTGGAAACAGATCCGGATGTTGATTGATAAAAATTTTGTAAATATGAAACCAAATCTTCTATTTTCGGTGTAGCAATTTCCATAGCAGAAGAGGGTGTTGGCGCTCTTAAATCGGCTGCAAAATCTGCAATTGTGAAATCAATTTCATGTCCCACTCCGGATATAACAGGAATTTTTGATCTAAAAATTTCTCTCGCAACTATTTCTTCATTAAAAGCCCAAAGATCCTCAATCGAACCGCCGCCGCGTGCAACAATAATAACATCAATATCATCTCTTCTATTTAGTAATCTTATTGATTGAACAATGCTTTCTGCAGCACCACTACCCTGAACTTTTGCATGAGCTATTAAAAGTTCAGTTAAAGGATATCTTCTTTCTGCAATGCTGATCATATCTTTTAAAGCTGCACTATCTATTGCTGCAACTATTCCTATTTTTTCAGGAAATTTTGGAATAGGTTTTTTATATTCAACATCGAATAGACCTTCAGATGAAAGTTTTTGTTTTAGTAATTCAAATGCAGCCTGCAGTTCACCTTCACCTGCGGGTTTCATTGAACGGACATCAAGCTGGTAATTTCCTTTTGGAGGATACACTGTTACTTTACCATTTATAATTACTTTCATTCCATCCTGTGGAGTGAAAAAAACAAAGTTGTTAAATCCTTTCCACATTGTGCAGTAAAGAACTGCATTTGAATCTTTGAGACTGAAATACCAGTGCCCGCTAATATGAGGTCTGAAGTTTGATATCTCACCAATTATAGAAACATAAGAGAAATTTTCTTCGAGAGATTGTTTAATCTGGTTTGTTAATTCTGATACGGTTAAAATTTCAGGGGTAAACATCTTTGTAGTCAAAACGATAAATGGTATAAATTATTTGTAATTATTAATTAATCAATGGTTATTGGTTATTCATTCAATAATTCAACCATACCTTTATGAATGAATGAATGAATGAATGATTCGTGCTCTTGAACTTGCTCTTTAAACTTAAAACTTTACGCTAAACCCAAGCGTTGGAATTATCGGGAACATATTTGTTGCTTCTCTTCCCAGAGTTAAATCTTCTGTAACATAATTATCATAACCGATAACATTTTTTTTATTATAAACATTAATAACATCAAGATAAAAAGCCCAGTCAAGATCCCAATAATCAGCATAAGCAGTTAAGCGTATATCCAGACGATGATATGGAGGCTGGCGTGAATTTAATTTGTTATTTCCAAAATCAACATCATAAATAACTTCCTGCTGGTTTTCAGGCAGCCCTGAACTTTCCCTTGTTGCAATAACGGGTGTTTCAGGTTTACCATCCAAATTCTGATCCGCAAGTATAATTCTTGGTTTTATTCCTGTTGCTTCTGTAAAAGGAAAACCAGAACCATATTGCCATCTCATCCCGGCATCGAGCCAGGAATTAATTTTATAATGCAGAACTACATTTACCGTATGTCTTTGATCGAACCGGAATGGAATTTCTCTGTTGTATTCTATTCTATCTGTAAATGCAAGTGAATAGGAAACCCAGCCGGAAAAACGATTGTTTCCATAAATATTTTTTTTCTCCAGGAAGAATTCCAATCCATAAGCTTCTCCAACAGCAGAATTAACCGGAATTTGTGTTAAAGAATCACCAGGTATAGTTACCGGATTCGTCCAGCCTGATCTGTATCGCGGGTCTCTTCCGGGAACTTGTTCTGTTATGTATCTTCCTCCGATAACTTGCTGCTGAACAATTAAATCAGTAAAATCTTTATAGTACCCTTCCGCTCTCACCCTCCATTCATTTGTAAGCCAGCGTTCAACACCAAATACGGAATGGATTGATCTTTCAGCTTCAAGATCAAGAGTGTACTTTTCATTAAGATCAAACAAAGTGTTCTGATCTCTCTGTTTTTCATAACCGGGAGACTGGAAATACATTCCCCAAACGGCCCTTAATGTTGTAAGATCATCAATTGCGTAAGAAAGCGAAACCCTGGGAGCGAGATACGCTTTATTCAGAAGATCATAATAATCAAACCTTAAACTTGGCTGGAAGAAGAAACGATCTCCTATTGCAAACCTGTTTTGAACATAAGCTCTGTAACGGTTAAAATATTTTATATCTTTTATATCATCCAGTACAGCTCTGAACTGCGGCATTGAATTAAAGACTGCTTCAAGCTCAGGATCAAGATCAAACTGAAAATCAATTTCAGTTTTCATAAAATCTACACCAGCTCCTGCCTCAAATAAATTCTTATTCCATAAGTAATTGAATTTATCATCAATAGAATATTTTGTAAAACCAAAAACAGCATCAAACTTAAACCCAAGCAGATAAGGAGAAAGAGTATCGGGAACCGCATCTTCAAACGCACCACGCTGAAGTGAAGGATCTAAGATTTCTGAATCAAAATCCGTTGTGCCGCTGTTATTGTACCATGAAACAACTACCTTATTAAAAAGTTTTTCATCAGGTGCATAGTGCCAGGCAAATCCAAGCACATCGTTTCTTGTTATATTATAAACACCAACACTATCGGGAGTCTCTCTCTTTTTCCCGCTTACAATATCAACTCCATCCCTTGAATAAATTCCATTCAATAAAAATTTATGACCTGAATAAGGGCCTATTGCTATTTTTCCCTGAACATCATAAAAGTTTGGGAATGAAGTATTTTCTTCAACAAGACCTGCATTCTTCACAAATGGTTCAATAATAAGATCATAATAAGTTCGTCTTGAGTTAAGCAGCCAGCTTCCTTTAAGATTAAAAGGATTTTTCCCTTCAAGAACAATATTCGCATCAACTATTGATGCATTAACACTTCCTGAAAAATAATTCTTCGTTGTTCCTTCCCTGTTTGTAACATCAAGAACAGCGGAAAGTCTGTCTCCATACTTTGCAGGGAATCCGCCGGTAATCAAATTAATATCTGAAACGGCATCAGGATTGAACATACTAATTACACCATAAAGCCTGTATGGATTAAACACTTCAATATCATCCATTATAATCAGGTTCTGGTCAGGCCCGCTGCCTCTAATAATAAGCTGTGATGAAAAATCGTTTGGTGCAAGAACTCCGGGAAGAGATTGCAAAGTTCGCAATACATCTTCACCAGCACCGGGAAGTATTTTTGCATCGTGAGGATTGAGATCAATAAGGCTTGTTCTTGTATCTTCCTGACCCTGGAAATGCGAGCCATAAATTTCTACTGTTCCTACTTCAATTGCCTGCTGACTTAATTCAATATTTAATTCTGTAGTTTTGTTTCTTTCGATATTCACATTAAGTGTTTTAGTTTCATAACCTACTGCACTGAATTTTATTTCATATTTTCCTACTGGAATAGTTTTTATTTCAAATGAACCATCATTCTCACTGCTTGTGCCAAATTTAGTTTCCAACAAAATGATATTAACAAAAGGAAGAGGGTTTTTGCCATCTGTTACTTTACCTTTTAATCCGCCCTGCTGCCCAAATAAAACCGATGAGACAGTAATGACCAGGAAGAATATTCCCCTAACTATCTTGTTATAATTTTTCATAAAGTATTATAACAAATATAGGATTAAAATCATTCCAATTTTCTGTAAAAATATTGGGTGTCAATAAAAATTGAAAGTTTATAAACCGTTAAAACGGTTATTATTTTTTTATTCTTATTAACCCACGACTTAAGTCGTGGGCT
>JAUSIA010000091.1 GCA_030648225.1 Ignavibacteria bacterium
CAACAGGTGAAGTAATTCTTGGTAAGCTTGAAACAAAACCTTCCGAAGTAATACAGGTGCTGATTACAAAAACACTTGAACCGGATAAATCAGAAATCTTTGATACTTACAATAGCCTAATGAAATGGGCTGATAAACTTAGAACATTAAAAATAAGAACAAATGCAGATCAGCCTGATCAATCTTCAAATGCTCTTGCTTTTGGTGCAGAAGGTATCGGTCTCTGCAGAACAGAACATATGTTTTTTGGCGGTGATAGAATTATGTCTGTCAGAAAAATGATCGTATCCGATTCTGTTGAAGAAAGAAAGAAAGCTCTTGAAGAGCTTCTTCCTCTGCAGAGAGGAGACTTTGAAGGTATCTTTGAAGTTATGGAAGGTCTTCCGGTAACAATAAGAACACTTGATCCTCCTTTGCACGAATTCCTTCCTCATACTGATAAGGAAATTCAGGATTTGGCAAATAGCCTTGGAATAGATGAAAATAAATTAAGAGCTAAGATTGATAGTCTTTATGAATTCAATCCTATGCTTGGTTTCAGAGGATGCAGGCTTGGAATATTATATCCTGAAATTACTGAAATGCAGGCACGGGCAATAATAGAAGCTGCATGCAATGTTGCTGCTAAAGGCACAAAGGTTAAACCTGAAATAATGATTCCCCTTGTTGGTGAGCTTAATGAATTCAAGCTTCAGGAAAATATTGTAAGAAGAGTTGCAGCTGATGTATTTAAAGAAAAAAATATAAAAGTAAATTATTTAGTCGGAACAATGATTGAACTTCCCCGTGCCTGTGTTACAGCAGACGAAATTGCAAAAAGTGCAGAGTTCTTCAGCTTTGGTACAAATGATTTAACTCAGACAACATTCGGCTTATCAAGAGATGATGCTGGTAAATTTCTTCCACTTTATGTTCAGAAAGAAATTCTGCCTACCGATCCTTTTGAAGTTCTCGATCAAAATGGTGTTGGTGAACTTGTTAAAATGGGAACAGAAAAAGGACGTTCAAGCCGTGCTGATTTAAAAGTAGGCATATGCGGTGAACATGGCGGTGAGCCTTCTTCTGTTGAGTTCTGTCATAAAATTGGATTGAACTATGTAAGCTGTTCTCCATTCAGAGTGCCGATAGCAAGGCTTGCTGCAGCAAGAGCTGTGGTTAAAGAAAATAATATCTTAAAATCAAAAAAAAGTAATAAGAAAAAAGTATCAAGAAAGAATTAAAAGAATAGTTAAATAGGTTTCTCAGTCGTCCAGGCCTCTCCTTCGAAATGACATTAGAAAATATTGAGACAGCATCGAAATAAATTTTCAATAATTAAGGTAAAATGAAATGAAGTTATCTGATTTTAAATACAACCTGCCAAAAAATGCAATTGCAAAACATCCTGTTGCTCCAAGAGATAAAGCAAAACTTATGGTTCTTAACAAAGAAACTCAAGAGATTGAAAATAAAAAATTCTCAGACATTGCTGATTATGTTGAAAAGGGAGATGTTGTTGTGGTTAATGAAACGAGAGTGTTTCAGGCAAGACTTTTCGGCAAAAAGGAAAAAACAAATGCCAAGATTGAAGTTTTTCTGCTGCGTGAATTAAATCCAGATGAAGCTATATGGGATGTTATTGTTGATCCTGCCCGCAAAGTAAGGATCGGGAATAAAATCTATTTTAATGATAAGCTTTGGTGTGAAGTAATAGATAATACAACTTCGAGAGGGAGAACAGTAAGGTTCAACCAGCCAAATAATGTTTTTAAAGCAGTTGAAAAAATTGGTCTTACTCCTCTTCCGCCTTACATTAAAAGAGAGCCGGAGCCTGCTGATAAAGAAAATTACCAGACAGTTTATGCAAAAGTTGATGGCTCGGTTGCAGCACCAACAGCGGGACTTCATTTCACCACAAAACTGTTGGATAAAATAAAAGCTAAAGGCGCAACAATTGTCCCGGTAATTCTTCACATCGGGCTTGGAACATTCAGACTGGTTGAAGTTGAAGATCTTACAAAGCACAAAATGGATTCGGAGTTCTATGAGATACCGGTTAAGTCTGCAGAACTTATAAATAAAGCAATGGATGCGAAGAAAAATATTTTAGTTGTAGGAACAAGCTCAACACGTGCTCTGGAAACAAATATTACTTCCGAAGGAAGGGTAAAACCGGGAAGAGGCTGGACAGATAAATTTATTTATCCGCTATATGATTTTAAAATCGTTGATAAGCTGGTTACAAATTTTCATGCAGAAGAATCAACTCTCCTGATACTTGTATGTGCGTTTGCTGATACCGATTTCGTTATGAAAGCATATAAGAAAGCATTAAAAGATGGATACAGATTCTTGAGCTACGGCGATGCTATGCTTGTTATATGAGAACTTACGCAATAATTCCTGCAGGAGGAAAAGGTAAACGGAGCGGGACAAAAATTCCAAAGCAGTACCTGAAAATTAATGGAAAAGAACTCATTGTTTATACTCTTGAGGTTTTTCAAAAAAATAAGCTTGTAGATGAAATAATAATTCCGGCAGAACCTCAGTATCATAAAAAGCTTAAGAAGCTTGTTAAGAAATATAAATTATCAAAAGTTACTTCAATTGTTGAAGGGGGAAGAAAGAGACAGGATTCTGTTTACAATGCACTCTGCTCTTTTCCTACTCCTTCCCCGGATGATTTGATTACAGTTCACGATGCTGCCCGACCGTTACTTCCGCAAAATGTTTTAACATCTGTTTTAATCACTGCAAAGAAAAAAGGGAATGCAGTGGTATGCATAAAAGCGAAAGACACTCTTGTAAAAGGAAAACAAAAGGTAGAAGAATATCTTAACCGTGATGAAGTTTATTATGTGCAGACTCCACAGGTTTTCAGATATAAAGATTTAAAGAAAGCCTTGGATGAAGCATACAAAGAAAATTATTACGGCACAGATGAATCAATGCTTGCAAACAGGATTGAGATTAAAGTAAATATTGTTGAGGGTTCAGTTTTTAATTTTAAGGTTACGTCTAAGGATGATATTGAGATGATAAGAAAACTACTAAGGAATAAACATCATACTGAAAGATCCTTTTATGAATAATCTTATGAATTTTAATTATTTAGCAAAAACTGAATCGCAATGCTTAGAATTATCTAGAAAAAATCATCCAAGCTGGTTCGATTTATATCCATCTGTCGTTAATTCTTTTTTTGAAGTTTCATATAGTAGTAATTTATTTCAATATCATTATGGGCTTAAGAGGAAGAACAAATCTAACAGAAGAACATTTCTTTTTTATTACTACTACTGTCGTAAACTTTACAAGAGTTTTTATAAAAGATCTCTATTGTGAAATACTTATCAATAATATTAAACATTATCAGTTAAGATATAAATTTAATATGCTTGCTTATGTAATAATGCCATCCCACTTCCACTGGATTTTAGAAATTGATACTAAATATGGAACAGTCTCAGACATTATGAGAGATATTAAAAAGTATTCTGCTTGGGATATAATGGAGAAAATTGAAAAGGAAAATCCGGAATTGATGAATATTTTTTTTCGAGAGGCAGTTAAATATTCTGGTCATAAAAGAAAGTTCTGGATGCAAAGGTTTGATGACGAGGTGATAAGAAATGGAAAAATGTTCTGGACTAAATTGAATTACATTCATTGGAATCCTGTTGAAGCAGGATTAGTAATTAAACCTGAATATTATAAATTCTCAAGTGCAAGGAACTATGTAAACAATGATCATTCAATTATTAAAGTTGATACCTCTTTTGCAGGAGTTGAGATGAAATGAAGCTTCCCCTGTCACGAAGTGGTTCGTGACAGCCGAGAAAACAGAATTGGGATTAAAGTAAAATATAGTTGAAGGCTCAGTTTTTAATTTTAAGGTTACTTCTAAGGATGAAATTGAGTATGAAGGAGGATTACTTGCTCAGGATGTTTTTTTGAATTCCTTAAATTCCTCATAACTCAAATCATATTTCTCAGCCTTCAATAAAAATTTTGTGTATTGATGCTGAGGATTTGTAAATAGTTCTTCTGATTTATTCTTCTCAACAATTCCTCCATTGTACATAATCATAACTTCATCAGATAATTTTCTTAACAGCCGGAGATTGTGAGCAACGCAGATCATTGTAATGTTTAAATTCTTTTTAAGATTAAGAAAAAGATTTAAAAAGTTCTCCTGCGATTCATAATCCTGTGCAGAGAAGGGTTCATCTAAAATCAGCAGTTCAGGTTTTACTGCGAGTATTCTTGCGAGCGCGGTACGCTGCTGCTCACCTCCGCTCAGTTCATAACCTTTTCTCTTTAAAAGTCTTTTTGGAATTCTAACAATATCTATAAGCTTTTCTAATTCTTTTTCTATAAAAGTCTCCCCCTTTGGGGGAGATTTAGAGAGGGCTTTTCTTATTGCTTCATCAAGCATCGCTTCAACATCTCTTAAAGGATTAATTATTTCTCCCGTATTCTGAAAGAGAATTTGTACAGGAGAAACCTTTTTGTTTTCTCTTGAGCAGAAATAATTAATTTTTCCAGAAGTTGGAGTTAAAATTCCAGCGAGAATTTTTGCAAGTGTAGTCTTTCCACTTCCCGATTCACCTGAAATTCCAAGAACAGAGTTTCTTTCCAGCTCAAAAGAAATATTTTTAAGAATTACCTTCTCTTCATTCTTCTGAAAGACAGAATATGAAATGTTCTCCACTTTTAAAATTAAATTCATATTTCTGTCCTTAAAGGATTGAGATAGAAAAATTCTTCAGGTGAAGTGAATTTTGATAAAGTGTTATTGGAAAGCAAAGCTATTTTACTGCTTGCATTCTTTGCTAATTCAATATCCTGTGTTACCATCAAAGCCAGATTACCTTCATTAATAAATTCTCGCAGCTTTATTAAAAGAAGATTTACAATTGGTGCATCAATCCCGGAAGTTGGTTCATCAAGAAAAATAATTTTTGGCTTTGCAAGAAGAGCAAGAATAAAACTTATTCTCTGCGCCATTCCTCCGCTTACTTCATAGGGATACATTTTAAAAAGCGTTTTTGAATCAGGCAGAATAAAAAATTCAAGCAGTTCATCAACCTCATTCTCAACCTTACCCCCGGCCCCTCTCCTTGTTAAGGAGAGGGGAGTTAATTTATTAAAGTAATAACCAAAAGTTTTAAGGTGATCAAAGCTGTTTACAGGATCCTGGAAAATATATTTAATCTCATTCTCCCTGATTTTTTGTAATTCATTTTCATCAAGCTTCAAAACATCTTTATCATTATAAATTACTTTTCCGTTAACAGAATAAAACCTGTCATCGAGCAATCCTGTAAGGGATTTTAGTAAAGTGCTTTTACCGGTTCCATTCTTTCCAAGGATTGTATAAATCTTCCCGCTTTCAAGTTCAAAGACAATATCATTGAGAATAATTCTTTCTTTATTATCCTTTGTGATACTTACTCTATTTAGAAGAACATTAAGCATTAAGTTTTTATTTTTGAATTTACACAACAAAATAATAAATTGAAGTTAAAATTATTAATAAATATTCACAACATATTACCTGTGATAATTAAGAAGCTTTACTTAATTATTCTGTTTGGTTCATTTCTTTTTACAGGGGGTTGTGAAAAGGAATCTCCTGTTCGTCCAAACAGGATTGTAATTGGTTTATCCTCAGATATTTCTACTTTCAATCCCCTTTTTGCATTCAGCGTTGATGAAGGAACAATATCCGAGCTGCTTTACCTGAGCCTGATAAATTTTACCTGGGATGAGGAGAAGGGAAATATTAAACCTGAACCTATGCTCGCGGAAAGTTGGCAATGGACTGAGGATTCATCTTCAATTACATTTAACCTGAGAGATGATGTTTATTGGTCGGATGGTAAAAAGTTTTATGCTGAAGATGTTGTTTTCTCATTTGATGTTTACTCCGATCCTGATGTTCAAAGCAGGCTATATGAAACGTTCACAGATTTTTATACTGATAAAAAAAATCATATTGATATTGAAAAAACTTTTGAAGTAAGTGATTCATTTAAAGTAAAGATAAACTTCCTGCCTAACTCCACTCCCACATTGTCTGAAACTGTGTTCCATCTTATTCCAAAACATATTTTTAAAGATATTGAAAGAAAAAATATTGCTACATCGGAAGAGAATTTTAATCCTGTTACAAACGGACCTTTTCTACTTGCAGGCTGGGATAAGACTCAGTCCATCAGGTTAAAAGCAAATAAAAATTCTTTTCTTTATAATCCTGACAGTGTGGATGAATTGATTTTCAAAATCATTCCCGATTATAATTCAAGGTTAACGCAGTTGAAGAAAGAAGAAATTGACCTGGTTGAACTGATTAAAACAGAAGATATAAAAGAACTTCAAAAAGCAGAAAACCTGAAAATTGTTCCGCTGAAAGGAAGAGAATAAGATTATGTTGGATGGAGTAATATTGATCATGAATTATACAACTCAACAGGAAAAATCAAACCGCATAAACTTTTTGGCAGTGCTGCAGTGAGAAGAGCTTTATCTTATGCAATCAACAGGAAAGAAATATTAGATGAATATCTTTTAGGATATGGGCAGCTTGCTGTTGGTCCTGTTTCACCAATATTTAAAGATGCAGTTGATCCTGATCTGAATCCCTATGATTATGATTTAGGAATAGCAAAATCTTTACTTGAAGCTGAAGGCTGGAAGGACATTGACAATGATGGAATTCTTGAGAAGGGAAATTTGGAATTTAAGTTTAAGCTGTTTATCCCATCAGGTAATCCAAGAAGAAGCTATGCAGCTACAGTAATAAAAAATAATCTGAAGCAGATTGGAATTGATGTTACTATTGAAACAATCGAGCTTGGGGTTCTGATTGATAATATGTATGAAAAAAATATGGACGCGTGGATGATAGGCTGGTATGTTACAATTCCTCTTAACCTGAAGTTTTTGTGGTATTCTGATCTTAAAAAAAATCCATACAATTTTGTATCATATCAAAATAAAGAAGCTGATAAAATCCTTGATGAGATTTCAATTGAAACGGACCAGGAAAAATTAAATGAGCTTTACAAGAAATTTCAGAAAATTATTTATGAAGATGAACCGATTACATTTTTATACTGGGTTGATAACATTGTGGTTTACAACAGCAGGATAGAAAATATAAATATAAACCCGCTCGGAGCTATTCATCATTGCTGGGAATGGACTGTAAAAGAACAATGATTAATGAAAAATAGAACAGCAAAGCTCTTAATAAAAAGAATCATCAGTTCACTCATCATCCTCTTTTTAATAATTACTTTTATTTTTTTTCTGGTAAGATTATCACCCGGCGACCCTTCTCAAAAATTTATTTCTCCTTCACTTAGTCCTCAGTTAGCTGAAAAGGTAAGGGCGTCTTTAAATCTTGATAAGCCCTTACACTTGCAGTACATTGGTTTTTTGACCAGTGCAATTCAAGGTGATCTCGGAGTCTCATATAATTTCAGAAGAGATGTCATTTCTGTTATTATGGATTATCTTCCTTTCACGCTTTTATTCACTACAATGAGTTTTATTCTTCAAATGATAATCAGCTTTGGGCTTGCCATTAAATCAGTTAAAAAGATAAATGGATTTTTCGACAGGACATTATCAAAACTAACTTTGTTTTTATATGCAACACCTGTTTTTGTCACCGGCGTTTTTCTTGTCTTTATTTTTTCTGAACTCTTAAATCTATTTCCATCTTCCGGGCTTAAGTCATATGATTTCCAGGATTATAATTTTTTAGATAAGATACTCGATTATCTTAAACATCTCGTACTTCCCATCATTACTCTTTCATTAGCTGAAATAGCAATTTTTTATAGATACCTCAGAGATAACTTTGAAGATGTTTTTAATAAGTTATTTGTTTTGAACCTGAGGGCAAACGGAATTTCTGAAAGAGATATTTTGTTAAGGCATGTAATTCCAAATGCAATAAATCCTTTAATAACAATTGCAGGAATCGAACTTGGTATTATGCTCGGTGGAACACTGATTATTGAAGTTGTTTTTGGACTACCGGGGATGGGAAGATTAACTATTGATTCAATTCTTACAAGAGATTATCCTCTTGTTATTGGCTGCTCACTTGCTGCAGGAACTTTAATAATTTTAGCCAACCTTATTGCAGATATTCTTAAAGCTGCATTAGATAAAAGACTTTTGGAAGGAAGTCTCAGGTAAATGAAGTTTACTTTTAAAATATGGCATTTCCTGTTTTTACTCTGGTTGATAATATTAATAGTAAGGTTTGAGTTATTATTAAATATTTATGAACTGGTCTTTAGCTGGGCTATTCTGCTTTTTAATGATTCTGAAACAGCTTTTGCACAATTAAATTTTGATTTGGTGGACAATATTATTTCAGGTAAACTGTTTATTATTCTTCCGGTTCTTTTTTTTCTGTTCAGGAAGAGATTATCTTTTTTAAAGACAGAAGTTTCGTACG
>JAUSIA010000114.1 GCA_030648225.1 Ignavibacteria bacterium
CACCAACGTGTATCGGCTGAAACCTTCTTTCAAGTGCAGCATCTTTTGCAAAATATTTATTGTACTCAAGATAAGTAGTAGCGGCAATTGCCCTAAATGAACCTCTTGCAAGAGCAGGTTTTAAAAGATTAGCTGCATCTCCACCGCCAGCAGATGCACCGGCACCAATTAATGTATGAGCTTCATCTATAAAAAGTATTGCTGGTTGTGGGGAATTTGTAATTTCATTTATAACAGCTTTTAATCTTTTTTCGAATTCACCTCTCATTTTTGTTCCTGCTTGTAAGGCTCCTAAATCCAAAGAATATATCTGGTTATTTTTTAGAATATTCGGAACTTCATCTGCTGCAATCTTTAAAGCTAATCCTTCTACCAAAGCAGTTTTTCCAACACCGGGTTCACCTAATAAAATAGGATTTGATTTTTTTCTTCTGCAAAGAACTTCAATAACTTGAATGATCTCTTCATCTCTTCCAAGTATAGGATCAATTTTTCCTTCTTTTGCCTGGGCAGTTAAGTTTGTTGTATAAAGATCAAGAACTGTTGCATCAGGTGGAAGCTGACGTGCTTCTTCTTGTGAAATAATTTCTGAAGAAACATCAGGATCCTCTGCCGATCCATTTACAATTTTATAAAAATCTGTTCGGAGGTCATCCTGTTTGATGGGAGAAAGAATATCCATTAAACGGTTGCTTATAACCTGTTCTGATGATATAAAGACTTCAAACAACGCACCTGATCTTATTTTAGTTTCATGATGATGAACAGAACTTGTTATCCATGCCTGCTGCAGTAACTCGGTTAATAATGGAGAAAGTTTTGGCTTGCCGGAGTTACCTGCATCAAGCTCATCAAGATTTTTTCTTATTACAGACTGAACATCTCCTGAATCAATTGCATAGTGTTTAAGAATTAAAGGAACATCTCCTTGTCCATCATCAATTAAAGCATTTAACAGATGATCAAAAGTAATTTCATAATGCCCGCGGTTTATTCCAAATCCTGTTGCAGTATCCATACAGCGGACAAGATAGTTGTTTAATTTTAAAAGAAGTGATTTCAAATCTTTGCTTTGCATTTTAAAGCTCCTGAAGATTTTTAATTTTTAAATTGTGAAGAGAATTTAGGTAAGGCTGTTTACATTTATAATTTCTTCATAACTCAAATAAACTTTAACTTCATCTTTTTCAGGTTTTCCCAGCCATAAAGTTGAACCGAGTTTTAATCTTTCATCTTTCCATGAAACTGAAGCTATTGTAGATGCCTTAATAGTAAATTCAAAATCATATTCAATTCCATCATTTAAATATAAGTTTAAAAGTTCTATCAGCTTGCTTGAGTTTTCCGTACCCGGAAGAAAGTCAAGGTATTCTTCAAATGATATTGATCTTAATTGAACGCATATTCTACTCATACAATCGCGGGAATTCTTTCCAATAAAACTATTTTTTCCCAAACTAAAATTTTTATCACCAACACTTGGAATTTCTGTTAATTCAATCCATTGCGGAACAAATTCCTTTATATCCATTTTATATTTAGGGAAAAAATAATTTAACATAATCTTAAGCCCAGCCTTATTCCTAACCCGGGAACTTAAAATGCCTGAAAATTTTAAGAGGGCAAGATTATTAAGATATGATTCTTTATTTCTTAAAAAATTTCTTCCAACGAAGGAATTTATTCTCTCTGATATCTTGTCTTCAGTTCTTTTATTTAAGTGAAGATAGAATCTGTATTTTTTCCAGGACTGGTAATAAAGCCAGTAGAACCTGTTATTAAAAATATCTAAGAAATTCTGTAAAGGAACTTCACCTTCTCCCAAAATCCTTTGCTGCATTGCAACTTCTTCATGATAACACCTTGGAAGAGGAGAATTAATTCCATAAAGTCCCATAAAAGTTAAAACAAAACTTATCTCTCCATTATAATAATAAACAGATTTTATATCTGTAGGAGGAAACTCATATTTTTCTGAGGGACGAAATTTTAAACCTGCCTGATCAAATATATAATCCTTCCTGTTTGGGTTTTCATTCCTTGTAATGTTTTCAGCAAGCCACACTGCCTGCCAAACATTATAAGAAGTACCATTCTTTACAAGGTCCTCAATCAGACCGTTTGCATTTCCCCGGTTATCGGCTGCCATGAATATTCTTTACCTGTTCCTGTTTCTGTTATCTTCAAAAAGATATACGAGTTTATAGTAACATATTGAGATAGAAATGAATTAATTACTGTACCCATTAAATGAATTTCTCCTTCACCCTGTTCATATTCTTTTGGGTCAACTTCTATATGAAATTCTATTCCGCGGATAAGACTCTGATTTATTACTTTACTGACAAGCTTTGGTTGATGAATCTTTATAATTCCATTAATTCTTTTCTTATTCGGATGATTATGAGATTTAGTCCAATTATATAAGTTGAGAATACTCTTAAAAGAATCCCCATCAGCTAAAGTTGAATAGCTTACAGATAAATGAGCTATTAAAGACCATAAGTAATTCTGCCTGTCGGGGCAGTCAAGCATCTCCTGCGGAACCGTAATATTCGATGCTTCAATACCTGCCGGAAAATTAATAGGTTCTTTTATTGAGCCAGCTTCAAGATATGCCGAAGGTAGAAATCCGTTAGATAAAGTTGCTTCAATACTTAAAGTTTCTTTTGGGA
Source organism: Ignavibacteria bacterium (assembly GCA_030648225.1). Lineage (GTDB taxonomy): Bacteria > Bacteroidota > Ignavibacteria > Ignavibacteriales > Ignavibacteriaceae > RBG-16-34-14. Next base: position 2,676 of record JAUSIA010000114.1, read on the forward strand.
AAGATTCCATTTCCATGCTTGGCCCAAAAAGCCTGATATATGTTTCTGCCATATCATGTTGTTGAGTTCTTCTAAAGATAGAATAAAATCTTTTGTAATTATATTCGGGATCGCTTGTTTCAAGGATATCGTGAGATGTAATAGGAATATATTTATACTGTTCAAACTTGCTTTCACTTATGCCTGTTATCTTATCAACAGAATAGATATCCCGGCTCTTTCTTCTGTCTAAGTCGGGAATGATATAGTATTCAGGCAGTCTTTGGCTCACAACCACTTCTTCAGTAGAGCGGGAAAAGAGATTTACAATTGGTGCACAATGAAGAAGAATATTATTTACCCCTGGCCATTTCTCTCTTAAAAGTTTTCGGTTGAAATCTATCTTTATTTCAAAAGTATTTGATTCACCAGAAGATTTAAAATTTTGAAGACCATTTATCTCAAGAAAAAAGAATTTTTCCGGGAAGGAGAAATATTCCTGCAGCAAACGGAATCCCGGGAAAGTCTGTTTTGAATATGGAAGAATTGAATAGTCATCACTATCCTTGTTTGTTTTATTAGAAAATTCCGGAATAGAGATATTAAAATTATCAATTTTCTGGTATTGAGCTTTTTTATCATTGAGTTCTCTTACCGAAAGAGAAGAAACGTATTTCGTAAGATATAAAAGCAGGTTAAATTTTATTGAAGCTGAACCATGCAAGTAAAATTGAAGTGTATCTATATTTAAAGAATTATAATCAACATTTCTTTCAAGCTGGAATTTTATAACTAAAGAGGAATTACCCTGTGGGGTTTCTTCAACTAGAACATTATCAATTTTGATTGGACGTACAATAAGATCCTGGGTACTTCTAAAAATAAATTCGGCAGGTTCTTCTTTTTCTGTAATCCTGCTGCTTTCCAATGGACTGGAAAGAACTTTATATTTTACTTTATATTTTCCTGATTGAGTTTGTATTTCACTTCCCTTTTTAATAAGAACAGGACCTGTAATTGCACCTGCTTTATATTTTGCATGCATAATTGCACAAGAAGGAAAAGGCTTCAGCATATTTGGAAATAAAATTTCAAGTATTCCACCGGCTATTTCGGGAAATTCATCATCAAGCCTTTCATGGATCCTGCCGGCGAGAAAAGCAAAACCTTCATATAATCTTTCAACAAACGGATCTTTTCTTTCCCGTTCACTCATATGAAGACGGGATCCTAAGGTAGGATGTTTTTTACTGAATTCTTCCCCTGCCGTTTGAAGGAAGTTATATTCTCTTTCAAAATATTTATCTGTACTCATGTATTTTAAAGGTATAAGTTATATGGTATAATTAAAAAGTATTTGGGTGTATTGTATTAAGTATAAAGATATAAGGAAGAGGGTTTAAGGAAGTATCTGTATTTGGTATAAAGAATATATGTAAGTTTATAACCTATACCTTATACCTCTATACCTTATACCACTTACTTCAGATCCCTTTCAAACATAACTTTAGTCCAGCCTGTAGTTGAAAACTCAGTAAGTAATATTTCTTTATTAGGATTATCTTTTATTGAAGCAACTATTTTAATTGATATTCTCATTGTCTCCTGGTCAAAATCCGATTTCTGAATCTGTACATCACCTATTCTCGGTTCATATTTTAATATAACATCTTTTATTTCTTTTTTAACAGGATCAATTGAATTGCCCGAATCAAAATAAAGCTGGAGTATATCGGGCATGCCAAAATCCGGAAGATGTTGAACCGAACCCTGTCTTGTGGTTAGAACCATCCGCAGATTTTCAATTATACTACGGCGTAGTTTTTCATCTTCAGATAGTTGTTCAAATTGTGAGGGGTCTAGGTTATCCGGATTACCAGCTTCCGAAACAAATTGCCCGACAAGAATATCGTAGAGGCTAAGATTTTTCAAACTGAAAAAAGAATATTGTGTATTAATGAATTAATAAGTGGATAACTTTCATTAATAAATTAATTCACTTGACACATTTAGTCGTAATCTTAATCTTGATCCTACTCAAATCGAGTAGGGTTACGATTAAGAGTCCCGAAAATTTTCGGGACGATTTTTTCTGTGTAAGGAAACTAATTAACTAAATTATCCACCTCTAAGAATTAATTAGAAAGCCTGCTCAGTATATGTAATTCCACCATCAATAAATTCCCAATTGAATTCTCTGGCGAGCATCTTTACCTTCTCAAGATGTCCTACTCCTTCATTAACCGGAAAATAAGTTGGCAGCATCCAATTTACGACAGAAACAATTTTAGCATTCTTTAAAATATAATTGAAGTAAGGTTCCTCTTCCCCTGTCTCCATTGCAATTCTGAATAATACTATTTTTATCTCTTTGCACATTTGCCCCTGGCATACAATCTGGTACAATTGGGGCGTAAGCTCATCAATCTCTTTCACAACTTCAAATGCTGTTATTTTCCTGGAACCCTGAATTTTATTTTGCTCTTTTTCATAAGGAAGATAAACCTCATGATTAAATTCAAATACAAGACTGGTTCCATTTGCACGAGGGCCCTTTAATTCGTTTCCCTCATGATTTTTAATTAGTATTTCACCCTTTACTGCCATAATAACCTCCTGAAATATTTTTTGTTAATGATTGGTTAATTAAAGAAAAGTTAATAATTCGTCCTACAAGAGCGTAATCAAAAATCATAGTAGCACAGATTAGTAATCTGTGCTACAAAACCAGAAATTAACTATGATTAAGCTTCCTCAGAGGAATGGAAGGCAATTAATTTAAGATTAACATCCATTCCCGTAATAGCAACATGAGGCCTGAATTCTGCACTAATCTGGAAGAATCCTGGTTTTTCAGCAAGTTCTTCTACATGCAATTGATAAGAACGTAAAGGTCTCTCAGCAATTACAGATTCCGGTGCATTTGGGAAGTCGGCAACTAATGTATCTAACCATTTCTTAAGATCTTTTTCAATATCCCCGGCACCTGCATTTTTCCCGACAAAGACTAATTGCCTATATTTAAGATAATGAGCAATTCTTGTTACAAGCATTGTATATTGTAACCTTGCACCTACAGAAAAATTAGCAGTTGCCTCAGGATCACTCTTAATCTTTTTTGGTCTGTTAGCAGATGGAACTTCAAAGAAACAAGCATAATCTGTTCTATCCCAATGAGCTAATGGAATAAAGCCAAGATCGCATAACTCCTGATCTTTTGCCTGCCCCACTGATGCCTCAACAGGAACCTTTAACTTCTTTTGTCCATGTTCTTCATAAGTTGGAGTAGGAAGGTTTTCTACCTTACCACCTGAATCAACACCAACGATTTTTACACTCCATCCCCATTTCTCAAAGCTTTTTATCATATTTGAAGCTAAGGCATATGAAGCACTGCACCAGAGGCTCTTGTCTTTTCCACCACTATAAATTCCCTCTGTATAATTAAAGTTTTTGGTTGGTTCAGATTCAGCATTATAAGGTAATCTTCCAAGAAACCTTGGTAATGCAAGCCCGATATATTTTGAACGGTCATCATCTCTGAATGCACGCCAGGCAGTATATTCGGCACCATCATTTATCTGATCCGGAAGGAACCGGTTATTCATTACATCAGAATAACTTTCTTCACCAAAAAACTTATGGCTTGCATTTCCAAGAAAAGGGATCTGGGCAGATTCAGAAAGAACTGAAAGATGCTGAAGGAGTCTTATATCCTGTGGTGTGTTTTCTACTGCGATATCGCCAACTATCGCCGTATAAGAATGCCCGCCAACTTTATCATAAGCACCCCAGTATATATGATGCCATAACCCGGAATCTTTCTCATACCCTTCTCCATTTGCAGCTTCATTCAGATCATCATAAAGCTCTTCTTTAGAGACATCAAGCAATTCAATTTTAACCGGCTTGCTGAATTCAGTATTTTGTACAAGGAAGAGAAGCCCCCGCCAGTTGGATTCAAGTTCCTGGAAATCTTTATGATGCAGTATTTCATCCATTTGCGCACTAAGAACCGTATCAATATCTGCAATAAAAGAATCAACCAAAGCTCCAGTAACTTTAAATACCTGAGATTCTTTTCCCACTTTACTTATAAATTCAGCTACAGCATCTTTCTTTGAATCATCAAGCATTGTTAACAGCTTATCAACCGAAGTTTTTTCAGTCTGCTGTTCCTGTTCTGTTGTTTTTTCTTTAGCCATTGTTTGTAAACCTCCGTTTGATTTTTATCCCGCCAGGGCAGGACTTAAGATTAATTTTCTTATTTAGAAGATGACCCAAGTTTTGACATCAGGTCATCTATACTGCCGCCGCCATCCTTTAATACTCCTTCCAAAGCTTTTTTAAGATTTGCATCTTTCAAAACTGCCAGCTTCAGTTGTTTTAATCTTTCTCTTGCTTCAAGAAGTTTTTTCAAAGGCTCAAACTTTTTTACTATTTCATCCGGATTAAAATCTTTTATATCCGCAAAATCAAGATCCACTTCCATTTGTGCTTCCGGGTCATCGGAAAGTCTATTAGGAACAGTTAGTTTTAGTTTAGGATTAATATCCTTTAAGACTTTCTGAAAATCTCCCTTTTTCCCGATTGTTCTTAGTCTCCTGTCTTTCAGCATACCCTGGCTTCCCGGTTCACTTTTACTAAAATTCCCGGTTACAAGCATGCGATAATCAAGTTCGACACTTTCCTTGGCATCGCTGCTTGGCAGGATTGCGACTTTAACCCTTTGAGCTATTTTGGGTGATGTTGGTCTTGCCATTACTAACCTCCTTATTTATTTATTTTTTGTTGAAGCTTTATTGCCAATATTCCATCGTATTTTGCAATCTTTCCAAATAATTCTTTTTGTTGGTTTTCTAAACTTGTTTTTAACTCTCCATTAGATTCTGAAATTCTTTTTGCATTTACCAGATAAAGCGACTGCCAGACTGCTGTACATAATGCACTTTCCCATTCGGCAATATTATATTCTTCTATTAAAGCTTTTAATTCATTTAAATTTACTTCAGCCAGGTCATACTTCTTAGCCTGGATACAATAATTTGCCAAATTAAGTCTTCTAAGAAATTTCCCTTTCCTTCTTATGTCAGAACCGATTCCTTTCTGCATTTCAGAAAAATTTTTTTCAAAGTTTTCAGGTAATTCATTACATGCTGTTTCATATTCTTTATTAATTGGATCGTAATCTTCTTCGATTATTGGCGGAAGAATAATCGATTCTGCTCCTTTCCCACCGGAGAGAGAAGGTTTAACTTCTTCAATTATCCATTTGATTGTTTCATCATCAGCCAAAGGAGTTTGTTTATCTTTAAATATCAGTTGAGGAAGATCGGGAATTCTTTGAAGTAATTTTGCAAGATGAATTTTAATATCTTCAGATGCCTGAATATAAATTCCTCCTTTTTGTTCAAGCGCTTTCGTAATATACCGTTGAGCATCAAGCCAATAAGGGAATTCGCTGTTTGCTTTTAAAAAACTGATTTCAATTCTCGGTATAAGAGTATCCCAATTGCTGCTGTTAAACCATTCTTTTATCTTCCCGCGGATAACCTGGTTTGGAGCTTCAATCTGAGTTATTTTATCTGAATCCGGTGGCCTGATAATTTTACTCCATTGAAGCTGTCGTGCTAATCCAAATACAAAATGATTATCAGGTATTTTTTCTTTTTTCACTCCATCCCCCGAAGGGATAGGCTGCTGAGATTCAAAAAAGAATGTTAATGTTTGTCTTAATTGTGTAACAGCATCTTTTTCACTTGTAAGTTTAATCTCTTTTAAAGTTGAGGTTGTTGGTGCAGCAACTTGCTGAAGCTTTTGACTTTCTTCAATTTTTCCTGAAGGAGTAACTTCAATCTTGTTCCCAGATTCTTCTTCAACAATAGTTTCTTTAACCTGCTCTTCTATTTTCGGTGGTGCTATTAATGATTTCGCTTTCTCAGCATGATCTGCAATTATTTCTTTTAATGATTTTAATACCGGGATACTATCAGGGAATAATCTCTGACATTCACTTATTATTTGTGTTAAAACTTTTGCAGCTTCAATAATATCCTTTGCATTAGAATGGTTTATATCTTCTTTTTCAACGAGTTTAAAGAATCTTGATGTATTAATAAATTGTATTGCTTTACTTCTATGAAGAGGATTTGCCGGGAAGAGGCTGTTCTCATATTTTTTTAAGAGGTTGTAAATAATGCTCAGGCCATCTTTCAGACCTTTAATTTTTTCAGTCCGGAAAAGAGCAAAACTTAACCAGGAAGCAACCTTAATATCTTTACTTTTTTCTTTTAAAATGATTTCAGATAGCTCAATACACTTTTTGTAATCAGGAACAGTCTTAGGAATTTCCATATTTAACTTGAAGTATTCTTCTTCACTGCTTGCATCATTTCCTGCAGGAGAATTTCCAGGAATAGGTTCAAGATATCCCTGAACAAATTCTGAAATTTCCATTTCCTGGATTTCGGGCATGCTAAAGTCCTTTTATTTTTTCTGTACTTTAAAAAGCTCTTAAAAATTCGTTAAGAGTTATATTCCTATTTAATATATTTTTAAATGAGCTATTAATTGAATTAATATTTTTATCGTTTTCAGTTTTATTTATAAAATTATTCTGATCAGCTTGTTTGCAGATGAGATCAACGAAATTGTTAGGTAAAGGTTTATTTGAAAAAAGATATAAGAGATGATTTTTATTTTCAGAGTCAGTCCAGAAAACAGCGGGAAGTAAGTAAGGTGTCTTTTGAAATGTAAGTGTGAGATGAATAAAAAAGGAAAGATCATTCACATAATGAACATTATTGGAAATAAAGGAAATTATAATAGGTTCTACTTTCTCCTTAGGTGCTGTTGAAGAAATATATAAGCTGTTAAGGAATAATAATTTTGCTGAATCATCATATCCTTCCATAACTCTATTCCAAAATGCAGCCTGAGAAGTATTACTTAGATAATTCTGGTAAACATTATTCTTAAAGCTAAGATTATTTATGGTATATGAAATTTTATTTAACCTCTCATTAATTATTGATAGATCAGTTATTGAAGAAATATCAATAACTGCAATTTTAAACTCATTTAATATATCAATTAATATCATCGGTATTAAGTGAGAAGGAATGTTATTTAATTGATCCTTATTTAAATAAAAAAAAATCAGGAAAGGAAACTCTCTGCCGGATTTATCCAAACCAGGGATTAATAATCCTGCTAAAGCTCTTTTGGTTCCGGTAAAGGGATAGAAGAAAAAAAATTGTTCTGAGTTTCTATAATAATTAACCCATTCCGATTTTAATTTCATTTTTGCTGATAAAAGTCCGTCCTGCAGCCATTTATCTAAAACCAAAAGTTCTTCTCCGCCTGAATTAAATTTTACAAAGTCATTAAAAGCTGGAAGTTTACCAAAATAACCTACTGTATTATCAAATTTAGCAAACAATATTAATTAATTTTATTTGGAAGAGTAAACGAACTAAAAAAATTTTTTGAAAATGGATTTCTTGAACTGCCGGCATTTAAGAGATACGAAACAGTAACATCGTAATTATTTTTTGAAAAGAACCAATTAAGGTTGTATTGAGAAGAAGATTCCCCCCTTGCAATAGAAGCATCATTTAAAAGCTTGAAGAATGCCCATTCACCGTTAAATGTTTTTGTATCTGTTCCGTAACTTCTGATTGAAATGTTCAGCCTTGCACCTGGAGCACCCTTAGCTCCGGGCCAATAATAATCTTTCCAGAATGGAGAGCCCATTCTATACGATTCTTCCACACCATCAATATAAAGATTAACCTGTTCAACAATAGGTTTTTGCCCATTAATTGATTTAGATTCCGGCAGCTGCGGTTTTAATTTGAAAGTAACATTTAAATCTCCCGTTTTAAATAAAGTGCTGCTAATATCATCGGCTTTTTTTAAAGCATTTATTAATTCACTTGAAACATTCAGCCCTGCATTTTCCCATTCATTTGTTTTCCATCTCTCTTTATTAATAAAAGCACTAAGTTCATTATTGAAGAAAGTCCATATAATCCCATCTGCAGGTTTAAAAAAGTCTTTAAAATCCTCTAATGGTGCATCGCTGCCCGACTCATTGAAAGGAAAAGAACTGGCAAGAGATTTATTAAACTCATCAAAAACTTTTTTACGCCATTGTTGATTTATATATTGAGACGCATCAGAAAGTATTGCATTCCAGGAGAGTTTTATAGGTATAGAAAACAGATTAAGAAGAGCAGGAGTATTATATAATGAACCTTTAATAACCTGCAATGAAGATGGAAACTCAGGAGATCTTTTATCCAAAACTTTAACTGCATAATCTTTGGTCAGGTCTTGGCCTCCTTTTATAGATTCCAGTACACCGCTAACAATACCAAATTGTGAAAGAGCAGCATTTAAATCTGCACTTGCAGAGCCATCGGGGTTTTTAGCAAACTTTAAATATTTTTTTATTTCGCTAAGATTTTTTTCATTTAACTCCAGGTTAGCATATAAGGATTTTGTATTAGTATCTTGAGGAGACCGAATATCAACAATAGCTAGAAGGTTGTTACCAACAGTTTTTAAAATTAATACAATAGGAGAATTAACCGGATCACTTAATATCTTCAGATTAGATGCTGCTAACGGAACGGTTTCAAAGTTTGTAAACTGAATGCTTTCCAAAAATTGCAGCCAGGTTTGTTTATAATCATTGAAGTATAAGTCTAAAAGATTTTTCTTGATTTCTTCACTGCTTAATTCGTCCGCCGGCTTTACAAATGATTTTCCTAAAACCCAATCTTCTTTGCCGGGATTTATGCTTTCTTCAATTATAGCTTCTTCAATATAATTTTTCCATCCATCTGCCGTAAAAATAACGGGTACTCTGAAATCAGTTTTTAAAAATGTATATCCTCCACCAATCTCTTTTTCAAGTGTAAGCTCATTTGGGAATTGACTAATACCATTTTGTTTTAATCTTGCATAAATACTTTCCGGATTCGGTCTGTACTGTATCCTGTCTCTAACGATACTAACAAGCAGGTTGTCATTCCTAACAGGATAAATGTTTTTATCACTAAGATGGCTGGTATAAAATGAGATATAATTCCTTAATAAATTTTTTAAAGAATCTTTATCGGCTGAAGAAGCACTTTGATTAGTAGCTATAAATCTTGAATTTAATATATTAAAGAAAACATGAGCTAAAAATCTTTGTTCAGTTGTATCCAGCTTAGAACGTTGATTTCCAAGAAGCAGGTATGCTTTTAAATAGTTGTAAATTTCTTCCCCGGAATAATCCTGACCATTGGCATAATTATTTAGGTTTTTAATTATTTCATCAAATATAAACTGAGTAAAAAAGCTCTCTGTTTTTTTAATATATAATTGTTTTAACTCAGGTAATGTTTCTTCGCTTTTATCGAAACCAAAACTTAAAAATGCTTCGTTAGCCTCACCATTTTCTATATTATTAATCAGCACTCTTAATCTTTCTGTTTCGGTAAAATTATCGAGAAGGTCCTGGTTCCAATTGATTTTCTGAAAAGATTCGGAAGTGTTTTTTATTTTATTCAGCAAATCACTGTTACCGTTATAACCTATAATTGTAAAAAGGCAAAATAAAATTAAAAATAATATTGAAGCAGAAGCCGTTACTAATTTTGCGAAACTCTGTTTCTTAACTGTACCTGAAGTCTGTCCTGCAGAATAATTCTGATCTCCGATTACAATATCATTCAGCAGTTCTTTAATAAAATAATTTTTTGTCTCGATAATTTCCCGGGAATCCTCATCAGTAGTTTGAGGGAGATTAAACTGCTTTGCAATTTCTTTAATTGCAATATCTAAAGGTGCACCTTCCTGGGTTCCGCTTGTAAAATAAAATCCCCTGAAAATTGGATTATCCTGGTAAGGATTATGCTGAAAAACTTCCCCAATTAAATGACTTAATTTCTGCTGAAGAGATTTAAATTGGAATGGGAATAAAAAAACTTTTCTCCGTTGTTCCCTTTTTAGCGGGCTGCTTAAACGGATTGTTCTAACTTCAAAAATTTTATCAGATAACTTTTGAAATTCATTTTCAAATACATCTTTTGGATTTGAATTAATTAACTGTTGAGATGTTAAAGTAGCACCCCAAATCTGGGAACGTTCAATCTCGCTGAAATCACTAAAGTATTCTACAAAACCCTGAACCAGATCGCACTTGGTAAAAACAAAATAGATCGGAAAATTTATTCCAAGGTTTTCAATAAGTTCATCAATTCTTGACCTGATATTTTTTGCATGATCAAAAAGCTCATCTTTATCGCAATTAATAATTTCATCAATATTTAAAGCGATGATAACACCATTAACGGGTTTCCTTCGTCTGTTTTTCTTTAGTACATCAAGAAATGCAAGCCATTCAACACTGTCTTCTGTTTGAGTTACATATCTTCCAGCTGTATCTAAAAAAATTCCCTTTGTTGAAAAGAACCAATCACAATTCCTTGTTCCGCCGACACCTTTGAAACCTTCCTTACCAAATGGAAATTCAAGTCCTGAATTTTGAATGGCTGTTGTTTTACCTGCAGCAGAAGGTCCAATGATCATATACCAGGGAAGAGCGTAAAGGGCCGATTTACCTAATTTACCTTTTGCAAGCTTGGAATTTTTTAATGAAGTTATTGCAGCTTCTAATTGTTTTTTGAATTGTTCTATCTCTGCTCTTTTTTCGGGAGAAAGATTTTTCATTTGAGCATCAGCCTGCATACCGATTGATTTTTCAATCTGGTTAGCTTTCTGAGCATTTTTCATTTTCTTATACATGAATATCAATAGAACAACAAGAAGAATGAAAACAATAATGATGATTCTAAAGATCCAGCTAACCCCGAAAATTGAACCAAGAAAAACAATAAGGGCAACAAGTACTATGGCTCCTAATGCTGCTAAGCCTTTTGGACTTTTGAATATGTTGATTATGGCGTTCATAAAATTTGTGTAATACTTTTCGACCTCACCCCTCGCCCCTCTCCTTATTAAGGAGAGGGGACGAAACACTTTTTAAAAGTCCTCTCCTTTATAAGGAGAGGATTTAGGTGAGGTAATTTTAGCTCAATAAATTTTTTAATGATTCAACAATTTCTTCTGTTTTTCCCGAAATAGATATAGACATAATAAAATAGAAAACAATACATATTATTATGGTTGAAACAGGATAAACCCAGAAAGGAATTCCCCCACTTACAGTTTGTATAAAATTCTCCTTTGGTTTTCCATTTGGCGAAATAACATCTATAGCATTATATAATTCAGGGTGAAGTTCAAGATTTAAATCATCAACTATTCTTCTTAACGTTTCAGGAGACTGAAGCTGGTACATACCTTTAAAACCTAAAGTTAGGCAGAGATAATAAACTTCAAGAACATCCTTATTGCTGCTGGCTCTTTGCCTGTGATTATGAAGGTTTGTAAAAAATTCTTCACCCGCATTAAATGTATCAAATAATTTTATCTGGAGAGGTTCCGAAAGCCATTCATCCTTTCTCTGCCAGTTTGAGCTGATTATAGTTTCATCAAGAAAAGCTACCAATGCAAACTTTGCCTGTCGGATTTTTTCATTATCAATGCCTGCACTTCTTGCATTCTTATCAAAGCCGTCAAACATTTCAACAGCTTTAGATTTTAACGTAGAAGGATCTCCATAATCATTTGTAGCGCGTAATTGAAGAATCAGCATAAAACATTCCGAAGAAATATCTGCCAACGTTTTCTTTTTGTTCGACATAGGTTCGTTTAACATATTATTTCCTTTTGAAAAAGAAAAAATTAACTACCAGGCAAAAGAAGAACTAATTCCATTTGAAGCATTTTAAATTCTGAAGCGAGAAAGAAGGCGATATTATTTTTGGCAGAAATTTTATCCCAGAATCTTCCTTCTTTATTGATTTTAAAGTAATGGGCTTTTTGATTTATCGCTATTCCCGAAGGTGGCCGGGCAATATATTCAACTGTAACTCCCTGGATTCCTGCCTGGTTAACGGCAAAAATTTCTTCATACGCCGAAATTTTAATATTCTTTGGAAGCTCATTAATTATCTTCTTTTCAGGAATATCCCCTGTAACAGCCAAAAAGAATTGTGCATGAATTTGATTTGGAGAAAGCTGACCAACAAACAAGGTTTCTGCTTGCTTCCGTAATGGTATTACAATGTCCTTCCTTTCAAGAGTTTTTTCTACCTGAAGCATTGCATTTATATCATCATTTACCTGCCTGAATATTTCCGATAAATGCTTGTGGTTATATGCCGGATATTCGGAAGTTTTTATTCCCAGATTGGAAAAAGTGGAAAGCTGACCGGCAAGGTTTAATAACAGGATATATAAATTTTCAGGATGCAGGTGTCTTGATGTATAAAAATAATTAAGCAAAGGGATGAAATTATTAACTGTCTGAAGCATTAAAAGTATCTCAACCTGAGTAAGTGATAACTCAGGCTTAACGATGGTGGTTTGATTTCTTAATTCTTTGCTTTTTGAAACGAGGTTACCGAGTAACTCTCTAATCATCTCCATTAAGTTAGCTGATGATGATATTGTTAATGCGGGTGCTATAAAGTTTTTGTCCATAGTAAATTTTCCGTCGGAGCTTCTTGCTATCCCACCAATTTTTACAGAACTGTATTCTTCTAAAGATTCATCCCCGAATTTAAATTGGAAATTGGGGCGGGTCATGCCAATGCTTCTCAGGTTTGTACCTGAATTATAATCAAGTACTTCAATATTCTGAAGATTATACCGGGTGTTATTATAATTTGCCGATTCATAAATCTGGCAATTATTCCCGGAATCATTTTCAACAGGAATGACGAGATAAACATCAAGCTTTTCGGCAGTTGCGGAAAAGAGCTCTTCAAAATTTCTGTTTTTAGGAAGCGGATCATTATCCGGCATATTATACACAAAACCATCCGGCATTATTCCAGTGCATTTTACTAAACCAAATAAACCTCCGGCTAAAGAAGCAGCATCAATTTGAAATTCATTTAATCCCCAGTAATTAGGATTAATTAAACCTAACCTCGAATTAATATAATACTGATTATACCTGTCCGCCTGCTGAAAATGGTGCGGGTCTAATTTCATTCCTTCGTACCAAACTACTTTCTGAAATTTCATTTAATTAATTATTCTCCCTTTTATGTTTAAGAGTTTTTGAAGTAAAAACTAATCTTCTTTATTGAATGAGATAGAATTTTCATGAACAATTATATTTAGCTTATCAATATCATATACAGGAACCACCTGGTACCAGGAATCTTTAGCGGGTGAATGAAAATCCCCAACAATTCCTATATATCCGGCTTCAGGCTTAATTTCATATTCATTTATTGGAAAAGATTCCCCCGGAATAAGAGTTTTTTCATATTTGGTATCAGGAATCAGATCATCTCCCAGAATTTCCTCGGGGTTGTATATCAACGATTCAAAACTGGCATTCCGGAATTTATCCGCATTTTTTAATTGATATATTTTTACAACTATTGCATTATTTTCATTACAATTCTCATCACAAGTCAGGTCAACACTTATTGTTTGAACACTGCTTCCACAGCCTGGTATTAAGATTAGGCTATATAAAAATAAAATCAAAAGAGAATGTTTCATGTATGAACTCCTGTGTTTGGAATAGAGGTATAGAGGTATAAAGGTTAAATTATTCCTTATATTCTTATACCTATATACCCTATACCTAATATTCATTCTGAGATTTTTCTGATAAAATTCTTTTCTGATATCCTTTCAAAAAAGGAGGCCTGAAAAATTTTTTTTCTATATGATATAAATCGGAAATATATTTCCGATAATTTTCTTTTAATGCATCGAGAACTTTAAGCTTCTTAGTAAATGGAAGTATTTTCCCAACATCAATTGCTGAAGGCTGTTGATTCTTATTCATCTCTTTTTCAATTATACCGGGGTCCATACTTTCCAATAACAATTTGCTTCCTTCAGTAACCGATTGCCTGTATCCCTCCAGCATTCCAATCTGGTGAGATAGCAGTTTTTGAATTTCTTCTTTTAATAAACCTAACCTTTTCTTTTCTTCTTCAGATGAAATGCCCGGATTAAATAAAAATTCTTTTAATTCTTTAATTGAGCCGGTTGGAAGGGAATGATAGATTGTAATTCCAAAAAACTCCTGCCTGAAATGTAAAAATCCCTGTATAAGTTTTGCAAAAGTTTCAAGAAGAATATCAATTGTACTGGTAAAATGAGAATTGAAAGAATAATCCTGCGACATTGCAGAACTAAGATTTACTTCATTCTTTGGCAGCGAATATATTTTAGACTCCAATGTTTTTGTCTCAACAACTTTTTTCTCAATAATGCTTGCTTTTTTATCAAGAAAATTTTCATCGAAATATTCTGCAATTATCTTACTAATTTCATCTTTCTTCAAATCTCCCAAATTCTGAAGAAGCGAAAATTTCAACATTTCAGCTTTCATGGGTGAATTATCCAGAATAAATTTTTCGGAAAGCTTTTTCAGGTTATCGGCAATTCCTGCAACTTCTTCTGCAAACGGATTTAAAAACACCATTGTCTTTTGGTCATCATCTGCTGCCTGTTTCTTTTCTTTTATAATCTGCATCTCTAATTCATATTCACCAATTTTTACTTTATCGCCCGATTTAATTGCATTTTCTTCATTGGGATTAATTCTTTCATCATTCAGGTAGGTAAAGTTAGGAGCCTCAAGATCAATTAATTGTAATATTCCTTCAGTATCTATGATCTTGGCGTGTTTTCTTGAAACTACTTTAAAAGGATCGGGAAGGATAACCTCATTTTTTTCATCTCTCCCCAGAAAGATTGGAAATCTGTTAAATTCGGGGTTATTTGTGTAGGAAGGATCGGATTGTTTTGTTA
>JAUSIA010000120.1 GCA_030648225.1 Ignavibacteria bacterium
CAAATGAGAGATGATTTAACTCTCCATCCTTAAAAGCTTTGATATCTGTATTGTTAGGGCTGGAATAAGCGAGATCAGTCGAAACACCCACCGCAGTAAAATGTGCTGATCCGGTTTTATCTGTGTACATATCAAACTTAATCCCTGGTGCATAAGGACCCGAAGAAGCCTGAGGGACTTCATCGACTTTGTCGCTTGAGTAAAAATCAAAATATATCCTTCCGTAAGCTTGAGGTTCAGGTACATCATACAGGAAGTCAACTTCAATAGTAAAATTATCTCCAAAGGAATTCAATTCGAGATATGGAAGATAAGTGACTGCGTTTTGTAATTTAAACCAGTTACCCGGATAAGTATTTAATGTAACTATTTCACCCATTCCATTTGTATTCCACTTTTGCGGAAAATCTCCAACTGCATCCATAGAAAAATCATCGTAAAAAATCAGGTTTGTACCCGGGACGAAATCAAATTTTGAATATGATTTTAATTCCTTCTTTGAACTTACATTTTCAGTAGATGATGGATCACTTTCATCTGTTGACTCTTCTTCTTTAACAGCATCTTCTTCAGTCTCTTTTTCTCCCTCTAAAGCATCATCAATTGCTTCGTCAGTCTCTTTTTCAACTTTTTCCTCAGTTTTTTTCTTAACTTTTTCCAGAACATCAAATTGGGGGAAAATATAGCCGGAAATAAAAAGAATCATGCAGACGATTGTCATAAGAGATCTCATAGCTTTACCTCTTAAAATGAAAAATTATTATAAAAGATTAATTGAATTTAACAGAGCTATATGAGAAAAGAAAGCTACTTACCAAACTATATGAAATAGAATTTTTCTAACATGGAAAATAAGCTCATATCGAATTATACAAAAAGAAACTGAATTGATATTATTTCACTATTCAGGTATCTTTACAGCCATGCAGCAAACTCCTTTAATGGCTCAGTATTATAAAATTAAGGAACAAAATCCTGATACGATTCTGCTTTTCAGAGTTGGTGATTTTTTTGAGACTTTTGATGAAGATGCAAAAACAGCTTCAAAAGTTCTTGGAATAACTTTAACAAAAAGATCTAATGGTGTTGCAGAAGATGTTCCTCTTGCCGGATTTCCTTTCCACGCAATTGATAATTATCTGCCAAAGCTTGTGAGAGCCGGTTACAGGGTTGCAGTTTGTGAGCAGGTTGAAAATCCAAAATTTGCAAAGGGAATTGTTAAGAGAGAGGTTATTGAAGTTGTTACACCTGGAGTAACTCTTTCTGATAAGCTTCTTGATCATAAAAGAAATAATTATGCAATGGCAATTTATCTGAGAGAGGAAACTGCAGGAATTTCTTTCTGCGATATTTCGACAGGTGAATTCTATACTTATGAAATTCCACAGGAACAAATAACTTCCCAGATTGAAACTATTAATCCTTCCGAAGTCCTTATTCAGAAACGTGATAAAGAAAAACTTACAGAAATTGTTCATAAAGTTAACAGGGAACTGAGAGTAACTAAGCTTGATGACTGGATCTTTAATTATGATTACGGACAAGAATTGTTGTTGATGCAGTTTAAAACCGTAAACCTGAAAGGATTTGGGATTGAACATCTTAGCTCAGGAATAATTGCTGCAGGTGCCGTACTTAATTATCTGCAGGAAACACAGAAAGCAAATCTTACTCATATTAATCATATTACTCTTTATAATCCTTCAGATTATATGACTCTTGATTTTGCTACAAAGAGAAATCTTGAAATAATTTTTTCTATGCAGGGAGGTGGCAGGGAAGGTTCTTTAATTGAGATAATGGATAAAACCGTTACTCCAATGGGTGGAAGGCTTCTTAAGAAATGGATCTCCGCTCCATTAAGGAAACTTGAACCGATTATTAAAAGACAAGAAAGTGTAGAAGATCTATATAAAAATAAAAACCTGAGAAAACATCTCCTAAAAGATTTAAATGAAATTGGCGATCTTGAAAGGCTTATCTCAAGAGTTTGTACAGCAAGGGCAAATCCCAGAGAAGTAGTTGCAATAAAAACTTCTTTAAAGAAAATTCCTTTTTTAAAAGAACTTTTAACAAAGGCAGGAATAAAAACTCTTCAGCAGGTTGGAGATGAATTAAATCCTTTAGAAAAACTTGTTGATAAAATTCAATCAGCTTTAATTGATTCTCCTCCATTAAATATTGCTGATGGCGGAATAATAAGAAGCAGTTTCAGTGTTGAACTTGATGAGCTGCGTGATATTTCTTTGCATGGAAAAGACTGGATTGCTAATCTTCAGAAATCTGAAAGAGAAAAAACCAGAATATCTTCTCTCAAAGTAAGCTTTAACAAAGTTTTTGGTTATTACATAGATATAAGCAATGCTCATAAAGATAAAATCCCTGCAAGTTATATCCGCAAACAGACTCTTGTAAATTCCGAAAGATATATCACTCCTGAGTTAAAAGATTATGAGGATAAAATTCTTAATGCCGAAGAAAAAATATATGAGCTTGAAGCCGAACTTTTTAATGAAGTAAGATTATTTGTTGCAGCAGAAACAGAAGCAATTCAGCTGAATGCAAAGCTTATTGCAATGCTCGATTGTTTTATTTCTCTTGCTGAATGCGCCGGGGAATATAATTATGTAAAACCTGAATTAAGCGAAGATGATAAAATTGAAATAACGGAAGGACGTCACCCTGTTGTTGAAAGAATACTTCCACCGGGAGAAAAATTTACTCCAAACAATTGTCATCTTGATGCGGAAGTGAACCAGGTAATTATTTTAACAGGTCCAAATATGGCAGGTAAATCTGTTTATCTTCGGCAGATTGGTTTAATAGTTTTATTAGCTCAAATTGGTTCTTTCGTTCCGGCAAAAAGTGCAAAGATAGGATTGGTTGACAGAATTTTTACACGCGTCGGTGCAAGCGATAATATTACTGCAGGCGAAAGCACTTTTCTTGTTGAGATGCAGGAAGCAGCAAACATTCTTAATAATGCTTCTTCCAAAAGTCTCATTCTTCTTGATGAAATTGGAAGAGGCACAAGCACATTTGATGGAATTTCAATTGCCTGGGCTATTACCGAATATCTTCATGAACATCCTGAGCTTAGAGCAAAAACTCTTTTTGCAACACATTACCATGAGTTGAATGAGATGTCTGAGATCTTTCCGAGGATAAGAAATTATAAAGTTGAAGTTAGAGAGTATGGTGATAAGGTAATCTTCCTTCACAAAGTAAATCCAGGAAGTGCTGATCATAGTTACGGAATACAGGTTGCACAAATGGCAGGACTGCCGCAGTTTGTTATTAACAGGGCTAAAGAAGTTTTACAGAATCTTGAAAGCAAGGAATTAACTCCTTATGAAGAAAGAAAAGAAAAACTCTCAAAGATAAAACCTGGAAACGAAAACCAGATAGGTCTTTTTGAGTTCCAGGATGATAAACTGAGAGGAGAGATAAATAACATAGAGATTGATAAACTTACTCCAATTGAAGCCTTGATTAAATTGAATGAATTGAAGAAGAGGGTAAAAGATAATGTGTGATGGAAGATGGATGATAGTAAATGGTAAATGTTGTAGCACAGACTTCAGTCTGTGATTTATTAATAATTTGAAATTAAATTTATAATAATGAAAAATAAAATAATCAGTAAAATAATTCTGTTATCTTTTTCTTTAGTTCTAATTTCCTGCGGGGAGAATTATACTCCTGAAGAGAAAAAATATATTGCAGAGATAGAGAAACTCAGAAAAGAAAATGATGATTATATGAAGAATGATTCCAACTCCCCATTTAATGCAAGAACAAAAGTTAAGTTCGAGCATTTACATTATTATGAACCCGATCCGGATTTTGTTTTTAAGAGTAAATTATTTGAGTATGATAAGAAGGATACTATAATCATTTTTGGTACCAAAGGTGAAGAAAGAAATGTTGTGAGATATGGATTTGTTAAGCTGAATTATAAAAGTGATGAATTTAAAGTAAATGTTTATGAAGGAGTATCAAAAGCCGGAGA
>JAUSIA010000123.1 GCA_030648225.1 Ignavibacteria bacterium
ACCGATTGATTTTGCTTCTTTAAGTGTCATATGCATATCATCAGGAGTGTCTTCATCATGGCCTGCTTCAATTATTGCAAGGTCGGAGTCTTTAGCCTGCTTAACAAGATCATCACAGTAAGCGGTATCTCCGCCATAACAAATCTTTAATCCATCATAAGTAAATTTATAACCCAAAGCAGGAACCTGTCTTGTAGTTTTTCCATCATGCAAATATTCTCTATGGATTACAGGAAACGGACGAACTTCAATATTACTACTGTTATAATTCCGGTGATTCTTAATCTCTTTCAGGATTATTTCATAAGGAAGAGTTTTTGAATAAACTTTTTTAAAGGCATTATGAATACTTTCTATTTCAACACAGCCTTTTGGATAATGAATTGAAAGGGGAGTTTTCTTATTCATAACACGCATATATGTAAGCAGCGACCAAACACCTCCAATATGATCGTGATGACCATGTGTAATAAACAGATCCGAAATATTCAAAATTTTATATGTTCCGATTTCATTATTTAAATCCCGCAAGATTCCGTCACCCGGATCTACAACAAATAAAGATTTACCGGCTTTTATTAATATACCAGTTGCAATATTTGGTATAGAGCAAAAGATTTTTATATAGAATTTTTTCTTCTGCCAGAATAGAGGATATCTCTGAGCTAACATTAAAAACCCGTTTAGAAAGTTTGCTGTTTAAAGTATTTACAGTTCTTTGTATTCTTACATCTTGCAAAGATATTGAAAGAGTAACTTCCAAAGCTAAAGCCAAGCTTATCACTTATCTGTGCCGGAAGCTTTTTAATTTGTGAATCAACAAATTCAACAATCCTTCCGCAATCAACACAAATCAGGTGATCGTGGCTTTGTCTTTTATAATTACTTTCGTACCTGGATACCTTATCTCCGAAATTCCGTTTGCTTAACAGATCACATTGAACAAGAAGTTCTAATGTTTTGTAAACAGTAGCCCGGGAAACTCTTGAATGATTGTTCTTCATCAGGATATAAAGATCATCTGCACCGAAATGACCATCATAATCAAGAGCTGAATCCATTACTTCAAATCTTTCCGGTGTAATACGGTTTTTTTCGCTTTTTAAAAAATGTCTGAATATTTCTGAGGCTTGAGGATGTTTCAATTTATTAACAATTCTGATTTATCTGTTTTATGTAAAAATATAGCTGGCCGGAATGAATATCAAGAATAACACTGATCTCAAAAATTTTAATTAACGCCTACTGCTCTTAATCCATTAACAGTAATAAAAGTTAACAGGTATGCAACCGAGGTAAAAATAATTACCTGCATAACCGGTATTCTCCAGCCACCGGTTTCTTTCTTTGATACGGCGACTGTTGAAAGACATTGAAGTGCAAATACAAAAAAGATTATTAACCCTGTTATTGTAGCGGTGGTAAATAATTTTTGTCCGGTATCTTTGATTTCAGCCTGGCGCATTGATTGAATCATAGATGCCTGAAAAGTTTCTTCGTTATCTGTTACTTTGAAAATTAATGCTAATGAACTTACAAATACTTCCCTTGCTGCAAAAGCAGCTATTAAAGAGACACCCACTCTCCAATCCATTCCTATCGGTGTCATTACAGGCTGAATTAATTTTCCAAGATCTGAAGCATAAGAAGTAGAAAGTCTTTCAACCTCCTGAACCTGTACAATTTCATCCTCAGATAAACCTGTTGTGTCAATTTCAGGATTTGTATTCGGAAAGTAAGTTAGAAACCAAAGTATGATAGAAAAAGCTAAGATAACAGGACCAGCTTTCTGAAGATATACTTTTGCGTTCATATAAGAATTAGTAAGTACAAAGCTTAACTTAGGTTTCCTGTAAGCCGGCAGTTCAATAATGAAAGAAGAGTTATCTTCTTCTTTTATTATTCTATGTTTGAACTTATTTAAAATGCTTGCAATAATAATTGAACTTGTGACACTGAAAATATAAATAGCAGCGAGGATAATTCCACCCAGCCAGGACTTACCTGATGGTATTAAGAATGCAATTAATAATGCATAAACAGGTAAACGTGCACTGCAGCTCATTAATGGCAGAATAAAAATTGTTAAAATTCTTTCCCTTCGGTTAGGAATGGTTCGGGCAGCAAGCATTGCCGGGATAGCACAAGCAAAACCAGAAAGCATTGGTACAAATGATCTTCCATTTAAACCAATTTTGGAAAGTGGTTTATCAACTATCATTGCACCTCTTGCAAGATATCCTGAATCTTCAAGAAGCCCAAGTATTAGAAAAAGAATTAATATCTGTGGAAGAAAAACAAGTACTGAACCTGTACCGCTTATTATACCTGATGAAACGAAATCTGAAAACCAGTTGCTGCCTAGTAATGCAGCGGTTTCAGAAGATAAGAATGCAAAAAAAACATCAACCATACCCATTAAAGGATCTGCCAGCCAAAAGATTGAAGTAAAAGTAGCAGCCATTATTAAAAAGAAAAAGACTCCACCTAATGTTGGATGCAGCAGGAATTTGTCAATCTTTAGAGAGGTGCTATCTAAAGTATATTTGGTTTTGATCTCATACGAAGGGTTTAAAACATTTAACTGTGCATTCGCTGCATTAAGATCAAATCCGTTTCCGTTTGAATGGATTTCATATATCACATCATTTTCAATCTTTTCAATTTCTTTATAGAAATTTAGTAGTGAATGCCGGTCATTATTTATTAGTTGAATTATTTCAGATTTTCCATCCGGTAATTTTATTTTATCCAATTGATCTGAGATTGTATTTAATAAATTATTTATACCTTCACCAGTTCTTCCATCAACCTGAACAACCTCACATCCAAGGATAATTCTAAGTTTACTTAAAGAAATCGCAAACTTTTTCTTTATTAAAAGATCATTCATTGTAAGAGCAATAATCAATTTAAATCCGCAGCTCTTTAGCTGTTTTACAAGTAATAAATGTCTTGATAATTGGCTGGAATCAACTGTTACAACCAAAAGATCTGGTTGACCATATAAGGGATGATTAAAGAGTGCATCTATTGAAATTTTTTCATCAGGTGAATTAGCTGAAAGACTAACAATTCCCGGTGAATCAATTATATTAGCACTGATGTTAAATTTATTTAGTAAGCGGGATATTGAATATTCAACAGTTGCACCTGGATAGTTTACTGTTTTGAAACTCTTTCCGCTTAGGTAATTAAAAAGAGTTGTTTTACCTGAGTTTAGAGGACCAACTAAAGTAACAAGAGGAACTTTTTCTATAGTCTGCAAATTCATGTAACTTTAATGCAATCAGCTTCGTCTTTTCTCATTGCTATTAAAGAACCGCGGACTGAAAAAGCAAGTGGATCATTAAAGAGAGATCTATTAATAAGTTCTATTTCCTGGCCGGGAGTAAATCCTATTTCTATAATTCTTTGAGAAGATGGGTGAGAGAAATCTATTTCACTTATTTTAACTTTTTCACCGTACTTTAATTCTGAAGCTTTTTTCATATTATATCCAGTATATCAAAATATTATTTAGATTTAGTCTACATAAAGATAAGTGGCTCCAACAAGAAAAGCAATATAAATTTATTTAACAGGTTAGAAGTTTTTATAAGTACCATTTTGATACCGTATAATAATTATTAATGCTTTAATTGTTTTTTTGTAATATTTTTGAAATTGAAAAAATCAGAATAAATATTTAATAAGTTTAATGAATCCATCAAAATCAGAAAAAATAAAAGGAACATCAGTTAAGCTTACCCAGGAAATCCCTTCTTTACGGGATTATAACAAAGTTGTTTATTTTTTTGATCAGAATACCCGCAGATATAAATATATGAGCCAGGGTATTACTAATCTTTCCGGATATTCGTCGGAAGAACTTAATAAAATGGGTTTTAAAAATATAGTCAAAGAAATTGTTGACAGCAGGAGAGAATCGTTTACTCAAAACAGAGGTGAGATCACGGAAATAGTTGAAGAGTTCAGTGCCACTTACCTTATTGAAACAAAGGATAAAAAAAATAAATGGATCGAGGATAATGCT
>JAUSIA010000126.1 GCA_030648225.1 Ignavibacteria bacterium
AAAGCCCTCATTATTATTTCAGACTGGTAATTGTGCAATACCTCTGAAGAAGTAATGACAACATCAAAGTCAAGTTTAATTTTATTTCTTACACAGTATTCAGCTAACATATATGCCGAGGAAGGAAAAGCCCAAAGACATTTGTTTTTGATTGTTTTTAACCTGCTGACCAGATTGACGAGGGTTTTATCCTGCATATGAAACGCTGAAACAAACATATACCTACAAAAGGGTAGTGTTTTGAAGATTTTTCTCCCCTGGTATTCTGGAGAAAAAAGCTTTGAAGATCGAATTTCGATAATATATTTACGCGCCCAGTTAAAATATTTATCTTGAAAATATTTCTCAGCAGCAATGCATCTTACATCTCTCAGATACCTTTGCGGTGAACCTGTAGTTCCACTTGTATAACTGAGCTTGCGGAAAATGTATTTTTTATTGATAAATTTATTATAATGACTTGAAATAAATTTTTTATCAATTATCCCATAATTTTCCAATGAATTACCTCGGTTTTTAAATATCGGAATATTCTTTGAACAATACTCGAGAGTATCAGTAAGTCCATACTTATGAAAGTTATAAAATCTTATTATAAATTTCAATATATTGCGCATTATGAGATCGAAAATTTTATTAAGATAAAAGATCATCTGATTCCTCCGTTAACCTCATTTTGTGCTTTCTTGAATTCTATCATTTATCAGTGGTAATTTCAATTGCAAGACATTGATAATTAGTTCAAACTTATTACTTTAAATTCACTTTTTATTATATGAAGTAAACCACTTAACAAATTCTTGAACTCCCCTCTCAAAGGATGTTTTCGGTATATAACCCAGAACTGTTTCTGCCTTGCTGATATCAGCATATGTCCTTTCAACATCTCCAGGCTGCATTGGCAATAATTCAAGTTGTGCCTTTTTACCAGTTATACTTTCAATGGTATCAATAACTTTATTTAAAGAGACCGGATGAGAATTCCCAAGATTAAAAATTTCATAACAGTTATATTGTTCATTTATCCAGGAGGCTGCTCTTATTATACCATCGACTATATCATCAACATAGGTATAGTCTCTTTCAGAAGAACCGTCACCATAAATCTGTATATCACTTCCTTCCAAAATCAATTTTGTGAATTTATGAATTGCAAGATCCGGTCTTTGTCTTGGTCCAATTACAGTAAAAAAGCGCAGACAGGCAACATTCAGTTTGTATAATTTATGAAATGTATGACATAATAATTCTCCTGCTTTCTTTGTCATTGCATAAGGTGATACCGGATAATCGGTACTATCCTTTTCTGAAAACGGAATATGCTTGTTATTTCCATAAACTGAAGAAGATGAGGCAAAAATGAATTTGCTAATTCTATATTTTCTGCATTTTTCAAGCAGGTTTAATGTACCTTTTATATTCACATCCATATAAATTTCCGGGTTTTCAAGTGAATACCTTACGCCTGCATAAGCTGCAAGGTGAATAACCAGATCTATATTAAAACTTGAAAACAATCTATCAAGAAGAACTTCATCCATTATACTTCCTTCAATAAATTGGTACCAGGATGAACTATATTGGACAGATACTGCTAAATCGAGTGAATTCTTTATGTTAGATCTTTTTATATCTGGATTATACTGGTTATTAAAATTATCAATGTTAATAACCCTATGCCCATTACGTAAAAGTGTCTCACATAAATGAGAGCCAATAAACCCGGCGCCACCTGTTAAAAGAATGTATTTTCTCATCAATGACCTCCTTTTTGTCTTATCTTCCAACACCCTCATAATAATATCCTAATGCTTCAAGCTGATTCCTTTCATATACATTTCTAAAATCAAAGAAAAAGGCGCGCCGCATAAGTTTTTTTATTCTGATAAGGTCAAGATGCCTAAATTGGTTCCATTCTGTCAATATAACCAAGGCATCAGCATTTTCAATTGCTTCATATTCATCAGAACTATAAAAGATATCATTTTCATCAAAATTTTTAAGAGCACCATTTTTTGCGTTATTTATCGCTGCAGGATCATATGCCTTTATTTTCGCTCCTTTTTTAATCAATTCCTTTATTATATCTATTGCAGGTGCTTCTCTGATATCATCAGTTTCAGGTTTAAACGCAATTCCAAGCAAGGCGATTGTACATCCTTTCAATTCTCCAAGGGCATTTTCAATCTTTAATACCATTCTATGTTTTTGCCTTTCATTAGCTCCAATCACTGTACTTACTACACTAATCTCAGTATTATATTCCTTACCAATATTTACAAGAGCTTTTGTATCCTTTGGGAAACAACTTCCTCCGTAACCTGGCCCGGGATGCAGATAATACTTCCCAATCCTTCCATCAAGTCCCATGGCTTTCGATACATCATGAACATCAGCGCCTACCTTTTCGCATAGGTTGGCAATTTCATTAATAAAAGTAATTTTTGTAGCAAGATAAGCATTTGAAGCGTATTTTATCAGCTCTGCCGTTTCAATTCCAGTAAATACAAATGGTGTTTCAATTAGATATAAAACATTATAGATGTCTTTCATTACCTGTTTTGCCCTTTCATTGTCACAACCAATAATTATTCTGTCAGGATGCATAAAATCTCTCACAGCAGAGCCTTCTCTAAGAAATTCCGGATTGGATACGATATCAAAACCAAAGCCTGCTCCTCTTTGAGTTAATGCATCTTCAATCACTTTGCTTACTTTTCTGGCTGTACCTACAGGTACTGTGCTTTTATTAACTATTACCTTGTAACCATTTATATTTTCCGCAATAGATTTTGCTGCTGATAGAACAAATCTCAGATCTGCTGAACCATCTTCATAAGGTGGCGTACCAACGGCGATAAAAATTGTTTCAGAGCCTTCTACTGCTTCTTTATAATCTGTTGTAAATTTAATCCGTCTTGCTGCTAAATTTCGCAACAGCAGGTTTTCCAGCCCAGGTTCAAAAATTGATATTTTCCCAACTGACAATTGTTTTATTTTTTCTTCATCAGTATCCATACATAATACTTGTATGCCAAACTCAGAAAGGCACACCCCTGTAACTAACCCTACATATCCAGTACCAATTACTGAAATTGTGCTCATCAAAACCTCCAATGAATAAAATTCTTTATATTTTTAAAATCATTCTGAAATGGTTTTTAAGCTTATGAACTTTTAAAAACCTTCTTAAAATAAAAAAAACTTTGTATAATATATTTACCAGCATATCAGTATTTTTTATTTTACGCTCAAGTGCCGAACTGAATGGGACAACCTCTGCTCCAGAAATCAGATGGGCTTTTATTCTTTTGAAAAGTTCATCATCTTGTTCATTTATATGAAGGCAAATAGTAACAGTACCGCAGAAATATTTTTGAGGTTCCCAAAGCTGCTGTGGAACAAAGGTCAAT
>JAUSIA010000136.1 GCA_030648225.1 Ignavibacteria bacterium
GATGAACTTGATACTTGGTGATAATTTTCTTTTATTGTTTTTAGGATGGGAAGGTGTCGGTCTCTGCTCTTATCTTTTAATCGGGTTCTGGTATGACAGGAAATTTGAAAAAGGTACAACCGGAGATGCAGCAAAAAAAGCTTTTGTCGTAAACAGGATTGGAGATTTCGGATTTCTTCTTGGTATGTTTCTTATCTACCTTACATTTGATTCTCTTAACTTCAATGAAGTTTTTTCAAAAGCTGTTGTATTTGATATTCCCGAATCAACATTTGCATTCATAGCGCTTTTTCTTTTTATAGGGGCAACAGGAAAATCTGCACAGATACCTTTATTTGTCTGGCTGCCCGATGCAATGGCTGGTCCGACTCCTGTTTCTGCTTTAATACATGCTGCAACAATGGTTACTGCCGGAGTTTATATGGTTGCAAGATGTTCAATTCTTTTTGCATCTGCCCCTGCTGTTATGATTGTAGTTGCAGTAATAGGAATTTTAACTGCACTCTTTGCGGCAACAGTCGGTATCGTTCAGAATGATATAAAGAAAGTTCTTGCTTATTCCACAGTAAGTCAGCTTGGTTATATGTTTCTTGCAATGGGTGTTGGTGCTTTCTCTGCAGGAATTTTTCATGTAATGACTCATGCTTTCTTCAAAGCTTTACTCTTTCTTGGTGCCGGTTCTGTTATTCATGCAATGCATCATGAACAGGATATTCAGCATTATGGAGGACTAAAAAAATATATGCCCGGAACTGCAATAACATTTTTAATTGCTGCTCTGGCTATTTCAGGCATTCCGCCTTTATCAGGATTTTTTAGTAAAGATGAAATTCTCTGGTATTCATTTGCTAATGGCGGATTTTTATTCTGGTTAATCGGCGCACTAACAGCTTTGATAACTGCTTTTTATATGTTCAGGCTTTACTTTCTGACATTTGAAGGTAAAGAGAGATTCGAACATGACAAGCACCCACATGAATCACCAAATGTTATGGTAATTCCGTTAATTATTCTTGGTGTTCTATCAGCAATTGGTGGATTCATTGGTGTGCCTGAGATTTTTTCAGGAGAGCAAGGAAATCTTTTTCATACCTGGCTTTCACCCATCTTTAAAAATGCTGAAAGAAAATTAATTATATATGGCTCACATTCCCATTTTGAAGAAATACTTTTAATGGCTATTTCGGTAGCATGTGCTGCTGCTTCAATATTTTTTGCAAGATATGTTTATTTGAAGAACCCGTCTATCGCGGTAAATACAGCTAATAAATTCAAATCAATCTATAAACTGCTTTGGAATAAATATTTTGTTGATGAAGTTTATGAAGCAACTGTTGTAAATCCAATTGTTAAAGGTTCTGATTCATTTCTCTGGAAGATTGCGGATAATAAAATAATAGATGGTTTAATTAATGGAACAGCATCACTCGTTGGTTCTTTGTCCGGATTAATCCGAAAAATGCAGACAGGAGTTACACAATTTTATGCTGTAATAATGATGGTTGGAATTGCAGCAGCATTATTCTGGATAATTTTGAGTTTATAATATGGAAAACAGCAGCTTAATAACTTATCTTTTACTTGTGCCCTTCATCGGAAGTTTTCTTCTTTTATTAATAGATAAAAGCAGGGAACATTTAATCAGATACACCGGGCTTGTAATTTCTCTTTTAGCTTTTATAATCTCACTTATAATCTTTTTCAATTTTGATAGCCAGAATCCTGATTTCCAGTTCACTCATAAATTTCCCTGGATAGAAAATCTTAATATATTTTATTTTGTTGGTGTTGATGGCCTTTCACTACTTCTTGTTTTACTAACAACTTTCTTAACCCCCCTTACTTTAATTTCAAGCTGGTCAAGCATTAAAACAAGAGTAAAAGAGTTTACATTCTTTATGCTGATACTGGAAGTTGGAATGCTCGGTGTTTTTGTATCACTTGATTTATTCCTCTTCTACATTTTCTGGGAAGCAATGCTCATCCCTATGTACTTCATTATCGGGATATGGGGAGGAAAAGAAAGAATTTATGCTTCAATAAAGTTTTTTATTTATACGATGTTCGGCGGCTTGCTAATGCTTGTTGCAATTATCTGGCTTGCTGTTTATGCATCAACACCTCTCGGATATTTTACAACAAACCTTGTTGAATTATATTCAGTAGGTCCTGAAGTTGAAAGCACTATTCAAAACTGGATGTTCTTAGCATTTGCATTCAGCTTTGCAATTAAAGTTCCTTTGTTTCCATTACACACCTGGTTACCTGATGCACACGTTCAGGCTCCTACTGCAGGCAGCGTTATTCTTGCGGGAGTTTTACTTAAGATGGGAACTTATGGTTTGCTTAGATTTTGTCTTCCATTATTTCCGCAGGCATCAATTACATTTGCCCCTTACATTTCTGTTCTTGCAGTAATAGGAATTATTTACGGTGCTCTTGTTGCAATGGTTCAGACGGATATGAAGAAGCTTGTTGCTTATTCTTCAGTTGCTCATCTCGGTTTTGTTGTACTGGGAATTTTTGCAATGACACAGGAGGCAGTTCAGGGCGCAATCATCCAAATGATAAATCATGGTCTTTCAACAGGAGCTTTATTCCTTTTGGTAGGAGTTATTTATGAAAGAACACACACACGTGAGATAAGCGAGTATGGAGGAATCGCAAAATTAGTTCCTGTTTATTCTTTTATGCTTCTCTTTGTTTCACTTTCTTCTATTGGTTTGCCGGGGTTAAATGGTTTTGTTGGCGAATTCTTAATTCTTATTGGGTCATTTAAATCTCCTGTTCTTGGCAGTTGGTGGTTTACAGTTTTTGCTGCATCAGGGGTTATTTTTGCTGCAGTTTATTTACTCTGGATGTACCAGAGAGTTGTTTTTGGTGAAGTAAAAAATCCTAAGCTTTCAACTTTAACTGATATGAACCCGAGGGAAATTTTTATAATGATTCCTATAATTATTTTTATTATATGGATAGGAATTTACCCAAGTACTTTCCTTAATATATCCGAGAAATCCACTGCAAAAGTAATTGAGCAGGTTTTGCCGGCAGAGAAAGTAACGTTAAAGTAGAATTGTGATCAGAAAATTTTCCCCCGTTTTTATTCTCTTTATAATTATAATATCAGGCTCTTCATTATTTGCATCTGATGGCACAACAGCAATATTGCAAGCTGAGCATCAGTTACCTGAGCCTTTAATGGTTATTCCTTTTATAGTTCTTTTATTAATGATTGCAACCGGACCTTTGTTCTACAAACATTTCTGGGAACATCATTATCCTAAAATTGCTATGGGGCTGGGGCTGATTACAGTTCTTTATTACCTTATTTTTCTTAATGATACACACAGTTTATTACATACTTTAGCAGAATATCTTTCTTTCATAGCTTTATTAAGTTCTTTATTTGTTGCCTCCGGCGGAATTCTTATAAAGGTTAATAAAAAAGCTACACCATTATTAAATGTTCTCTTTCTTGCATTCGGTGCGGTTATATCAAATGTAATCGGAACAACCGGTGCATCAATGCTTCTGATAAGACCATTTATAAAAATTAATAAAAGCAGAATAAAACCTTATCATGTTATTTTTTTTATTTTCATAATAAGTAATATTGGAGGTGCATTAACTCCCATCGGAGATCCGCCTTTATTTCTGGGATTCCTTAGAGGTGTTCCGTTCTTTTGGGTTATTCAGAATGTATGGTATATCTGGATTCCAACAATGATTCTGGTATTAGCTGTTTTCTATGTTATGGATTCTTTGAACAAAGGGAATTCAGAATCTGAAACAGGGAAAAGTTTTTCAGGTAAGATTGAGTTTAAAGGTTTAAAAAATCTTTTATACCTGGGAATAATTATTCTTTCAGTTTTTCTTGATCCTGCTGTTCTTTCTTTTGTTCCAAGTTTAGCACCACTTCCGTTTGGTATAAGAGAAATAATAATGTTCTCAGTTGTTTATCTTTCTTATAAGAATGCTGACCAGGAAGTTTTGAGAGCAAATGAATTTGATTTTGAACCGATAAAAGAAGTTGCCTATTTATTTGTTGGGATATTTGCAACTATGATTCCTGCATTGCAGCTTATAGCCAATGAAGCAAATGTATTGGGTGATAAATTAAATGCGGGAGTTTTTTACTGGGCAACCGGTATGCTCTCCGGATTTCTTGATAACGCGCCAACTTATTTAAATTTTTTAAGCGCAGCTATGGGTAAATATGGACTGGATGTTAATATTAAATCGCATGTTCAGGAATTTGTAAATCATGATGAGATTTATCTTCAGGCAATTTCTGTTGCAGCGGTTTTTTTTGGTGCATTAACTTATATCGGTAACGGTCCTAACTTTATGGTAAAATCAATCTGTGAAAGAGCAGGTATTAATATGCCGAGCTTCTTTACCTACATAATCAAATATTCAATTATTATTTTAATCCCTATATTTGCAATCATCTGGTATATTTTCTTTTTAGGTAAAGGCTGAAAATGAATACGATAGATGAAAGTATAAAGAATAATTCTCCCTGTTTATATTATGGGAACCGGCTAATCTTACCTTTCCATGCTCATTTCCTGAAAGTAATTATTGAAGATGATATCCTTACAGATTTCTCTTCCAGCTCTAAAGGAATAAATATTAAAGAAGAGGATGATTTTACCAGTTTGTATTTTCTGGACTTTGAAGATTTAAAGAATTCTGTTTCCAAATATGAATCAATAAAACTAATAGTTGTTGATAAAGGGAAAAATATTTTCGATATAGACAATCATAGGAAAGTTGCTGTTTATCTTGAAGAAAAACATAAAGCCAGAATTGAAGAAACAGATGAAGACATTTTATTTATTGAATAACTCATATTTCTAATAAGTCATAGTCGTAATCATAATCTTAATCCCTAATCGCTTTAAAATCGAGTAAGATTAAGATTACGATTAAGAGTAAGATAAGACAAGAATTATTTTGTTTTAAATAACTGAATAATTAAAATTTATATGCAGGATTTTTATAACATATTCCCTTTAGTAATAATCGGTGGGGGAATTCTTATATCTCTGCTGATCGAAATGTATTCCAAAAGAAGTGAAGCAATTCTTCCCTGGGTTTCAATAATTATATTTTTGTTTTCAGGCTTATATGCTCTGACTACAGTTGATTATGTCTCTGTTGTTTTTCAGAATATGCTTGCAACCGGGGGTAATGTTAATATCTTTTATTTCATCTTTACTTTCGGAGCTGCCATAGTTTCAATGCTTTCTGTTGAGTACCTGCGGAAGTATGATGCTTACTTCGGCGAATTTTATATCCTGCTTCAGTCTTCCGTACTTGGTATGATGTTCATGGCTGGTGCACGAGATTTATTTATGATTTTCCTGGGTCTTGAGTTAATGTCAATCTGCTTTTATACACTTGCAGGGTTAAACAGGAAAAGGTTAACTGCAAATGAAGCTTCTCTTAAATATTTTCTGCTTGGTGCTTTTGCCACAGGATTTATTGTTTATGGAATTGCACTTATTTATGGATCAGCAGGAACAACTTCTTTAGAAATAATTTCATCTCGGTTTACAGAGTTAACAGAAAATATTTTATTTATTGGAGGAATGCTTCTGTTCCTGATCGGCTTTTCATTTAAGATTGCTGCATTCCCATTTCATATGTGGGTTCCGGATGTTTACCAGGGTTCAGGTACAACTGTAGCCGGATTATTTTCAACAGGTGGTAAAGCTGCTGCATTCAGCGCAATTATAGTAACCTTCTTTGCTGTATTCAATAACTCAGTCGAAAACATTTTTACACCTTATCTCTCAGCTATTGCCGTTCTTTCAATGCTTTTCGGCAGCATAGTTGCAATTGCGCAGGAAGATATAAAAAGAATGCTTGCTTATTCCTCTATTGCTCATACGGGATATATGACTATTGGTTTGGCAGCAGGTAATTATGAAGGTGTTGCCGGAATAATCTTTTACTTAGCCGCATATACTTTTATGAACCTTGGTGCTTTCGGAATTGTTGCAATTATTGAAGGAAGAGATGAAACCAATCTTTCAATAAATTCCTACGCAGGACTCGCTTCACACCACCCTATACTTGCGGCAATGCTTTCCGTTTTTATGTTCTCACTTGCAGGCATTCCTCCTTTTGCTGGTTTCTTCGGAAAGTATTATGTCTTTATTGCAGCAATCAAAGCGGATCTCATATGGCTTGCTGTAGTTGGAGTAGTTTCAAGTGTGATAGGTGTTTATTTCTATCTAAGGATTGTTGTGTTAATGTATTTCAGAGATGCTGAAGCTGAAATTTCTCTAAGCAGCCATAATACAGGCTTACTTGCTGTTATTATTTCTGTTTTGCTGGTTATTGTTTTAGGCTTAGCCCCCGGAAGTATTATTGATCTTATCACATCATTCTTATAATAAATAATTTTACCAATCTTTAACATCTTAAAACTTTATTCTTATTATTAGGGAAAGTATTTTTCCTTATAATATTATTACAATAAAATGATTCCACTTTATTCCACAGATCAGATAAGACAGGTTGATGAATTTGCTATTAAGCAGGTTGGTATCCCCGCTACGGTTCTTATGGAGAATGCTTCTGTAGAAATTTACCGTTATCTGGAAGAGAAGATTTTAAAAGGAGACAAAGAAAAGAAGATTGGTTTTATTTGCGGTAAGGGAAATAATGGCGGTGATGGTTTTGCAGCAGCGAGACATTGCATAAACAATGATTACAATGTAAAAATAATTTATCTCGGAAATGAAGAAGAACTCTCTGAAGATTGTCTTTCTAACTTCAGAATTATCGGGAAATATTCAGAGCAGAATAAGAATTTATCCCTTAAAAAATTCTCAGGCATTAAAGATGTTAATTGGTTAAAAGATTGTGAGGTTATTGTTGATGCTATGCTTGGGAGCGGTGCAAAAGGAGAACTTCGTGAACCATATAAAAGCATTGTAGAAAAACTAAATAAGATTAAAGCATATAAAGCTGCTATTGATATTTCAACAGGACTTGATGCAGATACAGGCTTTGGAGAAACAATCTTTAAATCTGATTTAACAATAACTTTAGGAGAATTTAAGAAAGGATTATTTTTTTCAGATGGTGCTGCAAATTCCGGTGAAGTGGTTAAAGGAGGAATAGGAATAAGCAGCAGCTTTTATGAAAATTTAGAAACTAATGATTATATAATTGAACCGGAAGATGTTATTAATATCCTTCCCAAAAAAGAAAAAAATATTCATAAATATTCCGCGGGGAAAGTTTTAACTATTGCAGGTTCAGGAAAATTACCGGGAGCTGCAATTCTGACTTCCAAAGCTGCAATGAAAATAGGCGCAGGTTCATCAATACTCGCTTTTCCAAGATCAGTAAGAAAGCTTGTTTACAAAAATCTTACAGAAGTTATTGTTGAAGCTTATGATGATGATGGAAAGGAATATTTCTCACCTAAAAGCATTTCTGATATCAAAAGCAGGATTAAATGGGCTGATGTTTTAGCTGTTGGTCCCGGTTTGGGAAGAGATAAAGAAACAGTTGAAGGTTTAATTGAATTATTCAAATCAACTGAATCAAAATTTAAAGTGATTGATGCTGATGGACTTTATGCAATAAATAAAAGATATAAGGAATTGAATCTTAGGAAATCTGTACTTACTCCGCATTCAGGTGAATTCTCTAAATTAATTGGAATTAGCACAGATGAATTAAAAAAAGATATGTTGCAGTATGGGAAAGAATTTGTAATTGAAACAGGTTCTTATCTTATATTGAAAGGTGCACCGACAATTTTATTTTTACCATCTGGTGAGACTCTTATTAATTCTGTAGGAAATCCCGGGATGGCAAAATTTGGAACCGGTGATGTACTTACCGGAGTTATTGCTGGTTTAATTTCACAACTAAAAAATATAGAGGATGCATTAATTGCAGCGGTTTATCTTCATAGTTTGGCTGCAGATCTGTTGCTTAAAAAATTTACTGAATATGGATACACTGCTTCAGATATAAGTGATAATCTACCAGATGCTATTAAGTTTTTGAGAAAAAGCTTTGCTTAGATTTTTAGAAAAAAGAAAAGTTTTTTTAGTTTATACTCCACTTGTTCTCTATTGGATTGTATTACTGGCAGCAACATCATTTCCTACCATTAGTGTACCTACCACGGATGTGAGCGATAAGATAATGCATTTCATTGCGTATTTTGGTTTAGGAATTTTACTTAATCTTACCCTTATGTTTCAGAACAAATATGTCAATCTAAAAAAGAAGAATTGGTTTAACACCATTTTTATCGGTAGTGTATATGCAGCTTTGGATGAATTTCATCAGTACTTTATTCCAGTCAGGTCTATGGAATTCCTTGATTTTGTCGCTGATTTCTTCGGTTTAGTTTTAGCCGTTGTTTTTGTATTATTTCTGTTGAGACTAAATAGATTTGTTTCCCAATAAAGTTTTAGTTGGTTTTTTTAGATAATCTCATTCCTTAAAAAGCAGGGAATAAAGGCAAAAGAGATTAAAAAGTTTAATGCTCAGAAGTTAGTTGTGTTGTATGATCATATGGTTTTTTCATACATACATCATTTGATAGTTTGCCCCAATTCTGATATGAATGTAGAGGTAGAAATTAATTTCATCCTTTCAGTTTTATTTGAGGGAATTAAAAATAAATAATTAAACAAAGATTATAGATAAACGGAGAACCCAATGAAAATTATCTTGTTGTTTCTGTTAACTTTTTTTTTATCTGATGTATTTGCCCAGGAAGAAATAAAAACAGATCCTGTTCAATTAGATCTTCAAAAAAGTATATCACTTGCATTAGAATATAATAATGATCTGAAACTTGCCAGGTTTGAGCAAATGAAAGCAGAAGAACAGGTTACTGAAGCCTGGGGTTCTTCTGTATTTCCAGAGATTTCCGGTTTTGCCGATTACAACAGAGCTCTTAAAAGAGGAGTAATAATAATTGACGCTCCTGAAATTGGTTTCAGTGGTTCTTTTCCGCAAGGCACTGAAAATACATTAACAATTGGTGCTACTCTCGAACAGCCTTTATTTACCGGCGCAATATTTCTTGCAGTAGGAATTGCAAAAACTTATGCTGAAATACAGGAAAAGTTTGTTGATGCATCCGAAGATGAAGTTATTGTTAGTGTAAAGAGAGCATACTATTCAGTTCTGCTGGCTGAAGAAGTGGTTGATTTGGCAAAAATGAACCTCAGATTCGCAGAAGATAATCTTAAAAATACTGAAGTAATGTTCAATGCAGGCGTGGTTCCGGAATATGATTATGTAAGGGCCAAAGTGCAGTATCAAAATATTATTCCCGAACTTCAGCAAGCAGAGAATTCATATTTAATTTCAAAAAATCTTTTAAAGTTTGTTACCGGGCTTGATCTCGAAACTGAAATAGTTATTAATGATTCACTTTATTTAGAGGAAATCCCGCTTTCAAATATTGAGGGTTTGGATGAAGAGTTAGTGAACAGGAATCCTTCCTTAAAGCAGCTTGAGCTAAGTATTAAGCTCCAGGATGATGCTGTTTCATATGAATTCACGAAACATTTTCCTGAACTTTATTTTACAGGAAGCTGGCAGACACAGGCACAGGAAAATGATCCACGTCCCTTTAGCCAATGGAGATATAATAACTCAGTTTTTATCGGATTGAATTTAAAAATACCAATCTTTGATGGATTTCAAACAACGTCTAAAGTTGAACAAGCAAGGATTGAACTATATAAAGCAAGAGAACAGTATGATAAAACTGTTAAGCAGCTCAAAAATAATCTGGAAGATGTTCTTCTTTCCATTGATCAGACTAAGAAGAAACTTGAGTCATATAAAGCTACAATAGAGCAAGCAGAGCTTGCTTATGATATATCCCAAAAAAGATATTCAAGCGGTGTGGGAACACAATTAGAAACTATTGATGCAATGGTATCACTTACAAGGGCCCAGGTAAATTATTATAACACTGTTTATGAATATTATATTCTTCATGCACAGTTGGAGCAATTGCTTGCTAATGAACCTGGTTATCAAAATTTAAATGGTGATGAAAATGAGAAAAACAATAAATAAAATTTTGATCTCCATCGTTGTGATAACCTCTTTGCTGAGAATGAGTAAATGAAACTTCTGAAAAATTCATTTTGTCATTCCTGTGAACCTGCCTGCCGTGTAACTCTTCAGTATTTCGGTAACACTACAGAGGCGGTCTAAAGGAGTTAAATAATTTAAAGAACCATGACGACGTTGATAATTATAACG
This sequence comes from Ignavibacteria bacterium, assembly GCA_030648225.1. Taxonomy (GTDB): domain Bacteria; phylum Bacteroidota; class Ignavibacteria; order Ignavibacteriales; family Ignavibacteriaceae; genus RBG-16-34-14. Next base: position 10,273 of record JAUSIA010000136.1, read on the forward strand.
ATAAAGGAAACCATTTAATTCAGATGATAAAGTATCTAAAGTTTGTC
>JAUSIA010000212.1 GCA_030648225.1 Ignavibacteria bacterium
ACAAAGATTCAATACACAATTGGAAATGCCGGTTTGGTCTCCCTCAAGGTGTATGATGTGCTTGGTCATGAAGTTGCAATACTCGTGAACGAGGTCAAGCCGGTTGGCAAGCATAGAGTCACACTTGATGCAAGCAACTTACCCGCAGGGGTGTATTTCTACCGGATGCAGGCTGGGAAGTTTAAAGAAACCCGCAAGCTCATTTTGTTGAAATAAGATGGCAACTGCAACTAACAGGCGGCACCACGACGCTCGCTTTATCATAAGAATTATGGTGCTCGCTCAATGCCGCTGCTCGCGAGAGAATTGATTGTTCATAGCTCGCAGCGGCACTGCGTGGTGCGGCAACACGTTGTACGCCAGCACGCAACAAGTTAGGAAGGTACGCTTATGACTCAGAGACAGTCCCAGAAGTTGGCGGGTATCATTTTTGTCTTGATACCAATTCTCATAAATGTTCCTTACGGCATGCTCATTGCCAGCTTTCAGTATCCGGATATTCTCCGGCAGCCTGCAGGAGAAATCCTTATGAAGTTTCACGAAGGCGGTTCTCGTCTCATTCTGACGTGGTGGGTCTTTGGCTTCGTTGGTATTCCACTGATCTACTCAGTCATTGGCTTACATTCCCTTCTCCAGCGAGAGGACACACCGTATCTGATCACGGGCACAACATGTGGAGTGATATCGCTTATTGCACAGTTTCTTGGGTTGCTGCGCTGGACGTTTGTTGTTCCCTCACTAGCCGATGTGTATGCCAATCCAGCTTCGAGTCAAGCTGCAAAGGACTCTGCCCTCATTGCATTTCAAGCTCTTCACCAATATGGTGGAGTCATCATCGGCGAGCACATTGGCCAGCTTTTCACCGTGGTGTGGATGTTCCTTGTCAGCGCTGCAATGATGAAGTCGACTGCGTTCCGGCCTTGGCTCGGCTAGTTTGGAATCATCGGCGGGGTGATCTATCTCTTTGCTCAATTGGAGTTGTTTGCCACTGTGATTCCAGGTATCCCCGTGATTTCGATTGCCGGATTACTGGGCAGTCTCTTATGGTTGATTTGGCTAATACTGATTGGGATTACCATGCTTAGAAAGATATGAAGAGATGATTTTTCCGTTAGAACCATTTTGTAAAAAAGACACCAGCGGTTATCAATGGCTATACGACATTGATACAGCCACTGAATTTTTATTTTCAACAAGCGGATTTTGATAGACAAAAAAATAACTTCATCGATTAGTGTCTCAGTAAAGCAGATTCTTTTGCCAATCCATTTCCTAATAGTAATTTTATTCCTTTATCTCTGAAAGTTGGTAATGCCTGGACATACCGCCAAACATTTTCAGGAAAAACATCTTATCATACTTACTGGATAGCAGATTCCACAATGCTTAATTCACAGCGTGTCTATATATTAAGCGTTGACTGGCTTTTTGATAATAACGGAGCTTATTACTCTGAAGGTATTTTATATGGTATGAATATAACTGATCCTGTTAACTCTGTTGCAGCTGTTTTTCCAAAGGATCCGGCTGTGGGACAAACCTGGCTTATAGATGTTGAGCGTATTTTTAAATTGGAAGCTGTTGATGATTCTATAACTGTTCCCGCCGGGACATTCTCTGCTTACCGGGTTTCTGTCACACGTCAAACTTCTGTTTATAACATTTGGTGGGTTAATGATATAGGTATAGTAAAGATATCCGGCGGAGAGGAAAATTCTGAACTTATTTCCTTTTTTACAGAGTAAAGTAGAGACGCCCCGCTGGGACGTCTTTTAAGCAGAAATGATTACTTTTAAAATTATTATTTGGGGAAAAACATTTTTTACCTTAAGACGCTCCAGCGGAGCGTCTCTACTTTTTCTTTGCATAAGCTTCAAGCTTACTTATACATTTCCTAATATCTATTCCTTTGCCGAGAATATCTTTAAAAATATCTCCCATCTTTCCCAATCTTTCTAAAGTATTTTTGATAGTATAATTTTTTGGATCCAAACCTGTTTTTACTTCTTCCCATTTTAGAGGAGTAGCAACAGTGGCTCCTGGCCTTGGTCTTACGCTATAAGGCGCAGCAAGAGTTTGTCCCGGACGGTTCTGCAAATAATCTAAATAAACTTTCTTTTGTCTTTTTGAAGGACTCCTTTGCAGGCTTGTAAAGCCAGGTACTTTTTGATAAGCAAACTGTGCAACGAGCTGAGCAAAATCTCTTGCTACGTCATAATCATATTTAGCATTAAGAGGAACATAAATATGAAGACCTGTTGCGCCTGAAGTTTTGCAATAACTTTTTGCACCTGCAATATCAAGAATTTCTTTTACCGCTAATGTAGCTTCAACAACTTTATCGAAGGAGATATCTTCCGGATCAAGATCAAGAACAAGATAATCCGGGTTATCAAGATTTTCCACTCTCGAAAACCAGGGATTAATTTCAATGCAGCCTAAGTTTGCAAGATAAATAAGAGTAGCTTCATCATCACAGACTAAATAATTTATCTCCTTCTCATTATGTTCAGAATAAATTTTTTCAATATGTACCCAATCGGGCGGTAATTTCCCAACATCTTTTTGGTAAAAGCTTTCTCCTTCTATTCCGTTAGGATGCCTGTTAAGAGATTCAGGTCTTCCTTTAAGATATGGAAGAATATATTCTGAAACCTTCTTGTAATATTCTATTAAATCTCCCTTTGTATATCCTTCATCCGGGAAATAAATTTTATTTAGATTTGTCAGCTTTAATTTCTTCCCGCCAATTTTTATTTCTTTATCCAATGTATTCTTATTTGTAATTAACTCTTCGTCAACATTTTCATCAACTGCTTCTTCCTTTCTTATCTCATCTAAATTTTTATCTTCTCTTAATCCCATAAAAACCGGGGTACGCATTAACCCTTCTTCGGTCCATTCCGAAAATTCCACCTCGCAGATATATTTTGTTATAATCCAGGTAGCAGGTGTATTTGTTGATATCTTCTGCCTGAATGGGGATTTATCTGTAATCAACGGTTTAAGCTTTGCATAAATCTCTTTCAAACTTTTATCTGTAAATCCTGTCCCAGCCTGACCTATGTAAACAAGTTCACCTTCATCATAAACTCCAAGTACAAGTGACCCGAATTTATCTCTGCTACCTTTAGGCTGTGTAAAACCGCATATAACCGCTTCCTGTCTCTTCCTGGTTTTAATTTTAAGCCAATCTTTACTTCGTTTACTAACTTGATATTTGCTATCTGCTCTTTTAGCAAGTATCCCTTCAAGTCCTCTCTCTACGGCAACGTTATAGAAATTTTCTCCATCTCCAATTATATGATCGCTGAACCTGATATTTTTTATATTTTCCGGCAGTATCTG
>JAUSIA010000139.1 GCA_030648225.1 Ignavibacteria bacterium
GTTGACATCAGGATATTTTGCCGGTGACGAAGCAATCAGAAAAGAATCAGGAGAAAGATTTCATAAACAACAATCACCTATTGCACTTTTATTAAGAATTATTCTTTCTTCAACAAAGATAAATGATGTAGTATTAGATCCTTTTGCAGGAACAGGAACTGCTCTGGTTGTTGCCGAACAATTAGGAAGAAAAGCTATCGGAATTGAAATTGACCCTCAAAATGTAAAATGTATTAATAAACGTTTAATGCACATTAGTAACTCGGATGATATTTCAAAATTTTATAAAGATTATATCTGTACTGAAAACTTAAAAGCAATTTGGGATATTGAAGATCCGCCAGTAATTTCTAAAAAAGAAAAAACATTAAAATTGTTCGGGGAATAATGTATTCAATTTATCACTTCTTTTACTCATTAGTTAAAAAAAAGGAATTGTTTAAAACCGTCAGGAAATTAGATCGGTTTCCCTTTGATAAAAAATTATTATCCTGTAAAAATGAGGGAGTCTTTCCTGATTTGGCAATCCGGCTTAACAAAGATAGAAAAATTTTTACGGGCGGCGAGTTGATTGAATTGAAAGACAGTGACTCATACACCGTATCTTCTTTTAATTCAACCATACCATCAAGAAGTAAAAGAATTGAAGACTTTATAACAGGTGAAAAAAGTATTATCAAGTTACAAATGGAAAATGCAGGAAATGATATTTCCTCTTTACCGGTAAGAGATGTTTTTTATCTCGTTAGAGGTAAAAGAAATCATCATATAAAAGTCTGTCTTGTTTATGGTAGTTTTTTTGAAACAATTAGTATAGAAAACCTGATAAGCCAGTCGTTTTCACAAGTTTTGGATGAAAGATTAAAAGAAAGTGGGAAAGAAATTTCTGATGAACTTAAAGAAACTCTTCTATCAGTTTTTTCTCAACAGCAAAATTTCAGCAGAGTTCGGAGTGTTGAAAAAGCATCTGTCAAATTACGCTTCAGAATAATGACAGAAGTTAAATCTGAAGGAAATATTTTAAATTTAAATAAATATCCCGAAATTAAAGATGATACTTTGAATTTTGTTTTACCTTGTCATAATGAGAATGAAGAAAAAGAAATAAAGCAAAAAGCAGTTTTAGTGTTTGGTCAAACAGATCCCCCACAGTTTAGCGTATTCAGAATCAAGCATCATTTCAACGGACATTTTCTGGTCTTTCAAATACCATTATAATTTCAAATAAAATTTGCTTTATTAACTTATTTACGGTGGAGTGAATATGAGATTTTCCCTGATAAAATTTTTAATCATAATATTTATTGGGCAAGTTTTATTAACAGCCCAAACCAAAAAGCTAACCATTGATGATATTTACACAAATTCAGGCTTAAGATCTAAATCTATAAATGGATTAAAATGGTTTAATGACGGGAATAAATTTTCATTTCTTAAATATGAAGAGAATGCAATATATGAGCATGATTTTTCGACAGGTGAAGAGAAAAAAATTCTTGGAAGTGATGAATTGAAAACCCCGGATGCTGAACAGATTTCTTTAAGGAATTATGAGTGGTCGCCTGATGGGAAATATTTTCTTATTACAGGGCTTATTCATGCCCGTTCTGTTAAAACAGGCGGAACATTTTATGTTTATAGTATAAGTGAAAAGAGACTTCAGTTAATTGTTGATTCAGAAGAAGAACAGGTTAATGCACAATTTTCTCCCGATGGGAAAAAACTCGGTTTTGTAAAAGCAAATAATATTTATGTCGCAGATATTGAAACAGGTGAAGAGAAGCAATTAACATTTGATGGCAGCGAAGTAATTCTAAACGGAGTTTTTGATTGGGTGAATGAGGAAGAATTCAGCATTATTATGGGATGGGAATGGTCTCCTGATAGCAAATCAATTGCATTCTGGAGACTTGATCAATCAAATGTTCCAAAAGTTTATATCCCAAAATATGACTCACTTTATTTTCCACCTGCAGAACAATATTACCCAAAAGCAGGAGCTAATAATTCTTTAGTTCAGATTGGCGTTGTAGATATAGCTACTGCAAAAACTGTGTGGGTTGATCTTGGTGAGGAGACTGATATTTATATTCCCAGAATAAAATACACAAATGATCCTGCCAAGCTTTCAGTTCAGAGATTAAACCGTTTGCAAAATAAACTTGAATTGATAATTGCAGATGCTAATACTGGAAATACTAATACAATCATAACAGAAACCGATAGCTGCTGGGTTGATGTATATGACAATTTAAAGTTCCTTAACGATGGTAAACGATTTATATGGTCTTCTGAGAGAGATGGATATCATCATCTTTATTTATATGATCTGAATGGAAACCTTATTAACCAGATTACAAAAGGGAACTGGGAAATTGATAAGCTTGTTTCGGTAGATGAAGAAAATGAGATTGTTTATTACTCCTCTTTAGAAAGATCTCCTTTGAATAAAGATTTGTATTCTATAAATCTTGATGGTTCAAATAAGAAAAGAATGACTGAGCAAAAAGGGACACATTCAGTTGATATGTCAACAAACAATAAATATTATGTTGATAAATTCTCTGATGTGAATACAATGCCTTCAACTGTTTTATATGATATTGATGGGAACCAAATAAGAAAATTGATTGAAGCAGATATGTCTGCATTTAATGAGTATGATTTCTCTCCTGTTGAATTTCTTACATTCACAACATCGGATGGAATAGAATTAAATGCAGCTATGATTAAGCCTCCGGATTTTGATCCTTCAAAAAAGTATCCTGTGCTAATTGATAATTACAGTGGTCCTGGTTCACAAACAGTACAGGATGTATGGGGAACAAGCCTGCTGCAAAGGATGTATGCTCAAAACGGCTATATAATTTTCTGGCTTGATAACAGGGGAACAGGCGGCAGGGGAAAAGCGTTTAAGAATATCGTGTATAAAAATCTTGGTCATTATGAAGTGATTGATATGATTGAGGGGGCAAAATATCTCATATTAACAGGATATGTTGATTCAAGCAGGATTGGAATTGAAGGTACAAGCTATGGCGGATACTTGGCTGCATTAACAATTCTGAAAGGCGCCGATTCTTTCAAAGCTGCTATTGCCGGAGCTCCGGTTATTAACTGGAAATTTTATGATACAATATATACAGAAAGATATATGCAGACACCCGAATTAAATCCTGAAGGTTA
>JAUSIA010000145.1 GCA_030648225.1 Ignavibacteria bacterium
AATGAAATTATAGTTGAAGGATTAAATGGATTCGGATAATTTTGCTCAAGAGAAAAACCTTCAACAGCTATTATTTCTTCATCTGTATCTGATGGGGGATCTGCGTCAACAACTTCACCGGCATTTACTGTAACAACCCTATGGTAAGTTCCATTTAAAGCAGCAATAGTATAAGTTCCTGGCTTAACATCTCCAATTGCATAATTCTCAAGATAAACATCGTCGCTTCCAATATAGATATCATTAAAATTGTAAGTAAGCGCCCACCCGAAAGTTGTATAAGGTGGACGAGGTTTTGGATTAGGATCAATATCAACTCTTGTACTGTTTGGTGCACTCGGAACATGACCGTAAATGGCTCCCATGCCTGTAATTCCTACCCAGAGTTCGGGATTGCGGCGGGATCTTACGGCTCCGAAGTCACTTGTATTCATTCTTATTTCGAAATGAAGATGCGGTCCGGTTGAATTACCAGTATTTCCAGAAATTGCTATTGGTTGACCCGCAATTATAGGATTAGTTGTACTTACCAGAGGTTTGGTTAAATGCATATAGTAAAGATATATATTCTTTCCTTCCCACTGGCTTTTAATTCTTATATAGTTTCCTCCGCCTGTTGGTTCATAACCACCAATTGTGTCATTTGGATTGTAACCAACAAATTCAACTAAACCATCAGATGCAGAATAAACCGTATCATATCTTACAAGAATATCAATTCCTCTATGCCCGTTAGATGGATTATTAATATTTGGTTCTGCATACAGGTAAGATCCATTAGTTTCAATTGTATCAGGTACAGGCCGAAGAAGCCTGAATTGCTGTGCGAGGGTTGAATGAGTTAGAAAGAGTAATAATAAAATGATATACGTTTTAGACAATAGATTTCCTTTAAATTGTGGGTATAAGGTATATGGTATATGGAAATACATTAAGCCTCTATACCATATACCCTATACCCTATACCTTTTCAAAATTTAATCCCCAATGAGAAATAATGAACCTCAGTTAATCTTCCAAAATCCTGGTAAGCATAATCCAATCCTACTTTAACGAGATTAACAATCCGGTAATGCAACCCGAAACCAACTGTTAATCCCTTTTCAGAATCTTTTTCAAAAAGGGAATTATAACCCGCACGTACAAAAACAATTTCTTCCCAGGAATATTCCATGCCTGCATTCACATATTCAGTATGGTCATTGGGATGAATAGCATCAACTGCCATTGTTAATCTTGATTCCTCACCTCTTATAATATCATTTGAAATTCCGAATCTGAAAAGAAGTGGAAGGTCGAATTTATCAAGCTCTAAATTAGTGTTAACTAAGTTTGAGCCTCCAGCTCCGGATTCAATAATTTTTGTAACATCTCTTCCGGCAAGCTGCATTTTTGTACCAAAATTAGAAATGCTGGCAGCAATTCTTAATTCATTAAGTATAGGCAATTTATACATTGTCCCGATATCTACACCAAAACCTGTAGCATTTTCATGCCAGATATATTCATTTATATATTTAAAGTTAAAACCGATTGCAAAATTATCTGTAAGATAACGCGAGTAATTTAATCCAATAACAATAGCACCTGCATCAAAAAATTCTCCTGTACCTTCAGGGACTTCTTCTGTTCTAACAACCATTTCATCCATGGAAAGTACAGAGACAAAAGCTCCTATAGTTCCGAAATCAGAAAGATGACTTGCGATTGCAGCATAGTCATATCCAATATCAGCATATAAAGAAGTGTGATTAAAAAAAGCTTCATTCATTTGTATATTGGCTGTGCCGCCGGGATTCCAGTACATTGCAGTAATGTCATCGGAAACGGCTGTGTATGCGCCTCCCATACCGATTGCTCTTGGTCCTACATTAAACTTTAGAACCTGCGCGGCTGTTGTCCCTGTCTTTATTGTTTGTGAATATGAAGTCTCAGTAGTGATTGTCACTATAATTATTATCAAAAAACAATTATAAAATGACAATTTATTTTTTACATAGCCACGACCTTTAGGTCGTGGACTAGTATTACCCATAATCACTGGCTTTAGCCACTCCGCCCGTGGCGGATTAAAAACAATTTTGGCTAAAGTCTCAATGATTTTGATTTCTTTTATCCCCGACATAAATGCCAGGGCAATTTTAAAAAAAACATTTTTTGAAAAACTTGTATTATAAAATTTCATAAAATTTCTCCTGCTTCTATGATGTTATTTAATCAGAGCAAATTTTATAAGCTTCTCACCTATATCAGGAGCTTCGATGTGAGCAATATAAATACCATATGCTACACTGAATCCATCCCTGTTTAACAGATTCCAATACTCTCTTCCATTATCCACGCCTTCATTATGTTCAAGAGTTGTAACTAACTCTCCGCTTAAAGTATAAATTCGTATCGTGCATTCCATCGGAAGATTTTCAAAATAAATTCTTCTTTCTCCCCGGTTCTGGCTGGGCAGTTTATTGTCAGGTTCAAGAACGCTGGAACCAACATAAGGATTAGGCACAACGTAAATATTATCCAGAAGTGAAGCACCTGCCTGCTGATTTATAGTTCCTGCATTTGTTTGAAGTGTAAACGCATCGTCAACACCAAAGGGTCTGTTTGTAAGAATATGAAGAATATCTCCTTCTGAAGGAAAAATCGGAATAAATGTAGAGTCAACACCTGCAGGTGCCCTCAATGTTATAGCCCAAGTAACAGCATCGGCTAAGTGAGCTGTAGTGCCTGGCTTATATAAAATTATTTCTTCAGCAATACTCCATAATGAATCTCTCGTTGCATTCTCTTCATTAAGAAAGCTTAGTATAGGTTGATTCAAACCATTTGTTATGTTTTTAACAGAATACTTTACCGGAATCTTTGCTACCGGCGGTCCAGGGTTTTTAATAAAAGCACTATCAATATATA
>JAUSIA010000152.1 GCA_030648225.1 Ignavibacteria bacterium
AAAATGGACATCTTAAATTTTTGATATAGTTCTACAACTTCTTCACTTGCTTCTTCAATATGCTCAGCTTCATTGTAAACTTTTATTTCTTCGCTAACCTTTTCAATGGTTTTGCTCTTTTTAGAAATTGTCTTAATTGATTCTGTAGCACCGGATGGTTTTTGTGGAACAAAACTGATTGTTTGATTTTCAAAATATTTAATTTCCCAGAGCTCAATTGGCAAGTCTTTAAAATTGATTGACTCCTTTTGGTACTCAGTAAAAGATGAGGAAATAAAAATTACTTTTGATTGTGACCAGTCAACATCAGTTCGTTTTAAATTCTGTTTAAGGCTTTCATTATATTCTAGAATAAAATCAGCTTTATTATTTAACATCAAAGATAAATAAGCGTAACCTTGGTCAATTACGGAGAAATTTTTATTTTTTTTATATTCAATTATTGCGAAAGATTTTTTTTCTTCATCAAATGCTAAAGAATCAATACGAAAATTGTGAATAATGAATTCCGATTTAACAAATTTTAAGTCGAATACTAATTCTAGATTCTGTTCTGTAAATCTTTGAATATCTTTTTCATATTTGAATTTAGATTCATTAATTCCTCTTAATGTATTTTCTTTTTCAATTTTAAATAGAAACATATAAAACTAAAAATTTTGTTTAAGGTATAACTAAAATTTAAAACCCAAAGAGAAATGATTAGCACTTCCTAATCCAAGTGAGAAAGGAACAAAAGCATAATCAAAATTAAGATTACCCCAGATTAACCCGATGCCGCCTGTAAAACCGCGTATTTCATATCCCGATTGGTAACCGGCACGAAGAGCTATAACTTTATTATAAACAATTTCACCACCAAGATTAAAATGAATATCATCTTCCAAAGTATATTTCTGAAACTCTCCTGCTGCAGTTATTCCAAAATCAGAATCTGAAAGATCAAATGAATATGCGGAACCGATTCTGAGTTCGGCTGGTAATTCAGTGCTTTTTTTTCTTAAAGCATTCATCGAGCCGAGATTTTTATAAACTGCAGTCGCAGTTAAACCTTTTAATGGTGTGAAGTAAGTTAATCCAAAATCAACAGCCCAGCCTGTTCCTTCATCCGTAAATAAACCTTCGTATAAATATTTAACTGAGGTGCCGAAAGAGATTTCATCAACTATAAAAAATCCTGTTGAAATGCTTCCAAAAAAATAGCTGGCATCAAAAGTTGTTTCAGGATCTCCAGGTTTTTGTCTCACTTCAATATCACTTACTGATGTTAAATTGAAACCTAATGCAACCGGCAAACCAAAAAGAACAGATCTTATTCCGCCAACCTCACTTCTCACATCCTGTATCCATTCATTATGCATAAACATAACCTCGGAGTCTTCTTTTCCCGCAAGACTTGAAGGATTATAAAAGAGAGAAGTAACATCATTTGAAACTGAAGTTCCGGCATCTCCCATTGCAATGTTGCGCGCACCGAATCCGAATTTAAGAAATGATAAGCCGTTGTTGCCTGCGGACTGTGCCTGCAAACTCAATGATGATAAAACTAAAATTATTATGATAAATATTTTTTTCATTGTTTTTTCTTGAATTTACACTTGCTCTTGAACTTATACTCGCCTCTCAAGTTCAAGTGTAAGTTCAAGAAGTGTAAAGTTTAGTTAAAAATTAATATTTACCCCAACTATATGTCTATCCTGCGGGGAATATTGTTCAATCATAAAAGCATAATCAACACCAATTATAATATCCCCAAAATTTTTGAAGTATGAAAATCCCAAAGCAGGTTTTGCAGGACGATCCTGGTTGCTTAGATCAAACTGATCTACTCCACCTCTAAGATAAAGATTTTCATAAAGATTATATTCAATACCAAATCTGACAACATTACTTTTAGCATTGCTGTTTTCATAATCTATTCCGGCGATAATTCCAGCTTCTTTATTATGATAACCAAGCCCTGCTTTCATTAAGAGAGGAAATCTATCTTCAGTTATTACAGCATTTTCCTGATTATAAATAGGACTTGTATCCCATTTGTATTTGCTGTTAATGTCTGAAATCATCAAAGCAACATTGAACATTTCATTAACTTTATACAGGGCTCCTATATCAACTCCAACACTTGTAGAAGAAACTTCATCGTAGAGTTTATAGTAATATAGTTTTGCGTTAATACCGATTGAAAACTTTTTTGAAAAACGATTTGCAACTCCTATAAAAAACTGGTTTTCAGAAGTTGAAAGATCACCTGTTTTTAATCCATTGTTGTCTCTGCCATCAATGTTACTTACACCTGAGTTAATAACTCCAATACTGAAACCAGCAGAAGATCTGGGTTCACGATTAATTATTGCAGTATCTTTCGAACTGTAAAAATCAAATCTCCTGGTGAAGTTCAAAAAGTTTAGTGATCTGTTGAGTGATAAAAATGAATATGATGTCTGAAAAGAATTCCCTTCCTGAAAAACAGTTAACGCAGGATTGTAATAAGAAACAAGATTGCCGTAAGTAATAGCTGACATTGCATTACCCATTCCAATTCCTCTTGCACCGAATCCCATCCTGCTGAAAGCACCGGGTTTAACTGCGATCTCAGAGAATTTAGGTTGAGCGAAAGCCGTCTGAAAAATTAAAATGAAAACTATAGTTATAAACTTTTTCAAATTACCTCTGGTATAAGTTTCAGCCAAAGGCTGATGAGCCTATGGCT